>NZ_CATNHG010000107.1:0-31834 GCF_950097965.1 Bacillus sp. T2.9-1 | reverse complement strand
CAAAAAGAAAGTCCCTTTTTCTTTATTTTTGCTCATACTACCGCGCTTGCGTTTGGTTGGCGGTCTAACGACCACCAACCAAACCAGAGGGTAAATTATTTTCTACCCACAAACATTTTACTCATACGCTTTCCTATTGATTGTATTTTATCAACCAATCTCCTCTCTTTTTTTATGTCATTTTAACTATTTCATAAAATTCTTTAAATGACTATTGTCCTATTTTTTATTCCCATCTATAATTATATAATATTCAGTTTTTTAAGAATTTTCAAAAAGAGGTGATAGGATGAAAACAATAAAATCGAAATTATATTTTATTTTAGGATTAGCAATTTGTGGATTTATTTCTATTTTAGGCGCAATATTCGTTCTTAATAATGCTCAAACAGAAAGTAAACAACAAGAACTACATCTATTATCTACTATTGGGGATGGAAAAGAGATTAAAGCGATTATTTATGAGACACGAAATATCGAAGGGGAATATCTTCAATTACCAAGCTACGCATTAGCAGAAAGTGTAAAAGCTGAGGGGACAAAATTAGTCCACCTAGCTGAGCAATACAGTGAAGATAAAAATCTTTCAAAAGAACTACAACAAAAATTTAAACAAATAGCTGCAGATGGGAATAATTATTTAGATGGATTTGATACATTGTCTAATCAATATGAAAAGATTGGTTACGAACCATATGAAGGACTAAAGGGGGACGTTCAAAGTTCTGTTAAAGAACTGCAATCGATTATACAGTATACAAACGATAGCATTCTTATTTCTGAACTCGAGGAATTACATACTAATGAAGAACATTATATTACTACACAAAATAAGATATTTTATGAAAATTTCCTCGAGATTTCATCCGGCTATGCAGATAGATTAGATAATAACACCGCTCTTTCAGCTGAGCAAAAGGAGGCGATTACAACTAGTTTTAATAATTATTTTGATGCTTTGAAAGAAATCAACCGTTCTTATGAAGGAAGTACTGATTTTATCACAGCCTTTGATTCACAATCTCAATCCATCCAAACCAACATTCAAGAACTTGAAAACGCCCTATCTAGTGAACAAAACAGATTAAATACAGAATTGCTTCAAAAAAATAGAATGTATACTGCCATCATCCTTTCTGTCAGTATTCTCATCATTTTACTCCTATTTGTCATTGGATTATTTCTTTTAAAAATGATTAACAAATCGATTCAATTACTTATCTCCGCTGCAAAAAAAATTAGTGAGGGAAATTTTTATTATCGTGTTCCTATAACAACTAAAGATGAAATGAGTATTCTTGCAACTGCTTTTAATCAGATGGCAGAAAAAGTCCAAAATAGTTTACTCTTTATCTCTACTACAGGGGATCAATTACATGCTTCGTCCCAAGAGTTAAGTACTATTTCAAAAGAGACAACTGCACAAGCAAATGAAGTGGACCAAAGCATCCAGCAAATTGCTTTAGGAGCTTCAGAACAGTCTAATCGTCTATTTAACAGTCTTCATAATATAAAAGATGTGGAAGAAGCGATTGAGCAAGCAGTGACACTTGATAAACAGGTTACAAAAGAGGTTCATTTAGCTAGCGAAGAAAGTAAAATAGGCTTGCAAACAGTGAAGGAATTAGAAAATATATCTACACATTTTCTTCACTTAACACAAATGCTAACAAAAAAAGTGGTACATGCTACCTATTATTCGGAAAAAATCGCTTCGATTGTTGATACCATTCAAACCATTGCAGACAGTACAAATCTCCTTGCCTTAAATGCTGCTATTGAAGCTGCCAGAGCAGGAGAAAGTGGAAAAGGATTTACGGTTGTCGCAACAGAAGTTCGTCATCTAGCAGAAAAATCAAAAAAGGAAGCAGAAGACATCCACTGCTTAGTTTCTGAAATGACAGAGGAAATGAATCAGCTGAAGGAAAATGCTGAACAGTTAAACGAATACAGGAGTTATCAAGAAAAATCAGTTTATACGACAAAATTAGTTTTTGAAAATATAGTGAAATCCATTGCCAATATCAATGTAAAAGTGGGTACAATCAACAAAGCAGTAACGAAAATTAAGGAAGCAAATCAGTCCTTAAAGGGGGATGTTCTTGAGGTATACAATGTTTCTCAAAATGCAGCTGCTTCCACACAGGAGGTTTCTGCTTCTAGTGAAGTTCAATTAGAGGCTGTTATTAAAGTAAATGATTCCGCTTCTCTTCTTCAGCAAATCGCCTTAGATCTGCATAGTGAAGTAAATCAATTCACGCTATCTCCTCCTGATGAAAAGCAGCTTTAAATAAAATAACTCTTATATATAGATAATAGAGAAGATGGTGTACTTAAGCCATCTCCTCTATTATGAAAAAGTCGGATGAGAGTTATGCTTTATTTATTTATTTGGTGAAATTCCATTTGTCCAATGAGTAATTCGACAACATGTTTAAACATCGAGGTTCTATTTATTCTCCCACTTGTAAATATCCCGATAGCACCTTCGTTATGGCGCACATTTTCTTTTTGGGCATATTCATCCATAACTGGTCCTAATTCTTTCCCTGCAACTAACTCCGTCTCAATTTCTTTCGGTAACGGTATTCTTGCTCCACTTGCGATAAAGGTTGTTCCATCCTTTAATACTAATGCACCCCAATTATTCAAAAAGAGGATATCATTTGTGTGATGTACTCCTCCTTCCAATCCAATCCCTATCTCCCCTTCTCCCTCTAGTAAAGCAGCTTTGGCTCGATTAATTGCACCTTTAATAGTTTCTTCATCTGAAAATGGTTGATCACTGACTCCAGAGCTAACATTGAACATAGCATATTCCATATGTTTGTCATTTCCTAGACAATTTTTGACGGCATTCACTTTAGCCATATTATTTGTACCGATACAAACTTTCATGATTATTCTCTCCTAACAAAATTTCTACAGAAAAAGGTATCTCAGCTAATTATAGTTGAGACACCTTTTATGAAGAAAATTCTTCTTTGTTCAAAACAATGCAAATCTACGCTAAATCTGACTATATTTATTGATTAGCACGCAGTGTTTCAATTGTGGTATTATCTGTTGTTTTTACTAATTTAGTAAGCAATTCCTTTGCAGCTGCATAATCATCAATATGAATAATAGAAGCACTTGTATGAATATATCGAGAACATATTCCAATAACAGCACTTGGAACCCCGTCATTAGAAATATGAACTTGTCCCGCATCTGTTCCACCAGGTGAAATAAAATACTGATAGGCAATTTTATTAGACTCAGCAGTATCTAAAATAAATTCTCTCATTCCTTTATGCATAACCATTGTACGATCATAAATACGGAGTAAGGCACCTTTACCAAGCTGGCCAAATTGATTTTTATCCCCTGAGGCATCATTTGCAGGACTTGCATCTAAAGCATAGAATACATCGGGCTTAATCATATTAGCTGCTGTTCTAGCCCCTCTAAGACCTACTTCTTCTTGTACGGTAGCACCAGAATATAAGATATTTGGTATCTCTTCTCCTTGAAGGTTTTTCAACAATTCAATTGCTAACCCACAGCCATAACGATTATCCCACGCTTTGGCCATAATTTTCTTTTCATTCGCAAGAGGAGTAAATGGGCAAATTGGAACAATCATCTGACCTGGTTTAATTCCAATTTTCAAGGCATCTTCTTTATCATCAGCACCAATATCAATAAGCATATTTTTTATATCCATTGGTTTACTTCTTAATGCTTCATCCAATAGATGTGGAGGAATAGAACCAATAACCCCTATTACAGGACCATTATTCGTAATTATCTGTACTCTTTGTGCTAGAAGCACTTGACTCCACCATCCACCTATTGGCTGAAAGCGAATCATTCCATTATCTGTGATGGATGTTACCATAAATCCAACTTCATCCATATGACCAGCAACCATTACAGTCGGGCCATCCTCTTGCCCTCTTTTTACACCAAATATACTGCCAAGATTATCTTGCACTATCTCATTTGTATAAAGACTTAATTGTTCTTTCATAAAATTTCGAACTTGATGTTCATTCCCAGCTACACCAGGAAGTTCTGTTAAAGTTCTAAACATATCCAAAGTTTGTTGTTCCATTATAGCAAAGCTCCTTTAATTAACTATGTATTTGATAAAGTGAAACTTCCATCAGTAGGGGGCCCTTCCTCTCCACTAAAGGTTAGTTGAACCAATCTAGACCTTTACGGATAGTTGATCTCCCACCTTGCTTCCTTGCTATTCTCTTAAAGCTTCAGGTGGAAGTTTCTGTCCGTTAAGAATGGGATAATATATTTATTGTACCGAAATATTTAAACACATACCACTACTTTCCTTTAACTACTGCCAATTAATCCATTTCATTAAACCAACCTTCGCAAGAAGAATATTACCTTATCATTTCTTCTAGCATATAAATTAGATATAATAACATTATCTGTTTAAAAGGATGGCTTTCTTTTTGATAAACATTCTTGTTTTGAATAAAAAAAACGTAAGGAGCTAAGTTTATGAATTGGAAACAATGTTTAGGAGGGGTTGTTGTTGGAGTGGCTGCAAGTTATCTTGCGAAGAAAACCATTACAAAGAACAATAACCTATCAAGTAATGAAGTTTTACATATAGCAAAAGCAGCCTTTAAAAAAAAGGGGCCGATTAACGGATCGTGGATCAATATGGAAAAAGAAACACTTCATACTCCTGAATCTTCACTCACAGTCTATAGAGGTGGTATTACTCGAATGAATGGTGAAAAACAAGAGGTTTTTGAATTTGTTTCCGATTGTGAGACTGGAACTATTCTTGATGTGAATCAATTAACCTGAGACCTATATAATAACCCGAACAACAATTATACGCATGTTTTTTAACATCTACGTGAAATAGTTCGGGTTATTATATAGTTGGAATACTTATATCCCAGCTCTTTTACATTATCTGAATTGTACTTCGCAACGATAAATTCTATTTCCTCTATTTGAGAATTTTTCCTCATACTCTGTCATGATATTGCCTTCATAATCACTATTATGCAAATCAAGACTCACATATTTTAAAAGCATGCCATATTCAGAAAAGCTCTTTAAAGAATATTCAAATAAACCTTGATTATCTGTTTTAAAGTGTACTTCTCCTTGATTTACAAGCACAGACTGATACGAATCAAGGAACGTTTTATAAGTAAGTCTTCGTTTTTCATGTCTGGTCTTTGGCCAAGGATCGGAGAAATTTAGATAAACTCTTGCAATTTCTCCCTTTTCAAAATATTCCTTTAGTTTTTCTGCATTTATATTCATTAACTTCAAGTTAGGAATCTCTGCCTCTATTAAGCGATCTAATGCAGAAACAATGACGCTTTCCTGAAGTTCTACGCCGATGTAATTAATCGAAGGATTCGCTTTTGCCATTTCTGTAATAAATCGACCTTTACCTGTACCAATTTCAATATGAATAGGACCCTTTTGACTAAAAGCTTGATCCCATTTTCCTTTCCAATCTACAGGGTTTTGGATAATATATTGTGGATATGCACTTAATTTATCTTTCGCCCATGGTTTATGTCTTAATCGCATGTGGACACTCCTTATTAATAACTATCGTTTCAAACAATATCATGCATTATACATGGATGCAATACTCTTTTATTGGCAACTTGAATTTATATAAGGATAAATTTACATTAGGAACAATTGTATAAAGAAAAAAAGAATTCACAACCTATAAGTGAATTCCTTAACTGGTATTTGAAAAGAATGTATTATTCTTTTCATACTAGAACCTATAGAAAGGGTGTTCTATGTATGCCTATAAATCATGAGCATCAACTAGCATTACTAGCCGATATTCTCAGTAATCAACAAACAGACTGCTGTGGATCTGTTGCAGAATGTGAGCAAATAGAAAGATTGATTACATCCTTAAGATCCAATGAGCAAATCGATCAGAATATCCTTCCAATTTTGGAGGAAGTTCACCGTTACAGCGAACAAGGTGTTACTGCCTCAAATTTAGACACACATATCCATTCACATCAAAATCAATTGTCTCAGTGGGTAGATGGCATTAACAATTTATCATAATTTATCAGAAATACTTTGAAATGGGTGTTATTCAATATCATGTAAAAACTTCATCCATCTTTCCATTTCACTAAAACGACCTTTTTTCTTGTACCAGCGGATGGAGTTAATGGTTTGAGCAATAACATACCATTTCATTCTTAAAGATAAATTATCTGTGAGTTCATAACCATAAGTGTGTAACCAATTTTTCCAATCTTCCTTTGGAATATACCAATAAAGCAGCATTCCTAAATCAATGGCTGGGTCTGCTATCATCGCTCCATCCCAATCAATGAGATACAACTGGTTGTCTTCAGAAAGCAGCCAGTTGTTATGATTAACATCACAATGGCATACCACATGTTCTGTTGTTTTTATAAACGGAAGATTATCTTCTAAGAATTGGATATAACGAGTAATATCCTCGTTTTCTTTTAGCTCATCGTCTATTTCTGCTTTTATGACTGACAATATCATCTCAGGATGAAAAGATGTCTTACCTAGTCTTTTTAGCATCTCTAATAAAGGCTTCGAGGTATGAATTTTTTTAAGCAACATTGTCACTCTTTCATCCGTCATATCCGAATGACCAAATTCTCTCCCTATGAGCCATTGCTGTGCAGTAAAAACATCTCCGTTTTCAAATCTTTTTGTCCAAACAAGTTTTGGGACAATTCCTTCTGCTGACAGCACAGCTAAAAACGGAGAAGAATTCCGTTTTAAAAAAAGCTTCTGCCCATTATTTTGTGCAAAAAAGGCTTCGCCTGTTTCTCCACCTGCAGGGGTTATTTCCCAATCTTGCCCTAATAAATGTTCCAAAATTGTTCACCTACTATATATTATGCTCCAAAAAAAAGATGAGAAATTCCTGTTTGAGTCTTTTTTGTCCTAATTTGGTAGGAAGAACAAACAAAAATGGTTATCAGCTATTCATCCATTTATAGTAAACTTATACTCATCGTACTGCAATCATTCTTTAATTAGCACAAATTTGCCTAAAGTTTAATGATATAAGAAAAGCGCAAGCGCCTTGTACACCGCCTTATAACCGGAAAGGACCTGTTCTTTCGAGAAAGGATACACGCATTTTTCGTGTTATCTAACGCAAAAGAAATGACCTAAAGTTTGCTAGACAGTAGGCGCTTTAGCTAGACACCAAATTAACTTTTAGAAAACTAATACTTTCTTAACTGTAAAAAAGAAAAGGACATAGTATCCATACCATTATACTATGTATCCAAGATTTCCAATCATTTTATATTAAATTTTACCTAAATACTTTTTCTTATAGAAAGTTTCTCATTTAAATATTATCTCTTATTTCTTTTTTTAGTCAAGTGAATCTCTCGTTAAAATAATGATTTCCTGTCAAAAAAATTTTCCGGTTCCATCATTAGGACACATTCCTGCTAAATATCACGGAAATCTTTCGAATGTTACTATCGTTTCCTATTACTTGGCAATTATTGTTATGCTTACTGGCTTAACCATTATCCGATCTCTGTGAATGGTTGGATAATCCCGCTGATAAACTGTATCGCCTTCAACTAAAATATTCCAACATTCTTCTTTACAAAATCCTTCTTCAGGAGAATCATTCACATTTATAAATACGATAATCGATTCCCATTCTCCCATTTCTTTTAGATCATGTAAAATATATTGTATTACGTCATTCGATTGCTGATTAATGATAAGGTGCTTTTGAATAGCTTCCACTGATGGTAATCGGAACGCTCTGTTATTTCTTCTTAGGGAAATTAATCCTTTTATATATTCCACATTGCCTATAAATTGATCTTTTCTATCCCAGTCTAACTGATTAATTTCATCTGGCGATTGATAACTATTTTCTACACCATTTTTCGTGCGGAAAAATTCCTGACCCGAATGAATAAAAGGGATTCCCTGGCTAAGAAGGACAAGAGACGTTGCAAGTCGTTGTTTCTTTTGCTTCCACTCTTCTGATTCATTTGAAAAACATATTTCAATTTTATCCCATAGCGTATGATTATCATGAGACTCCACATAATTTACAGATTGACCTGGTTCAATAAACATTCCATTTTCCTTATAGACACCGACACTCCCAGCTAATAGTTCAGGAATATCGTCTTTATAAAGCTTATTTCCAAGCGCATAACCTCGATCATATAACTGAAAGGTACTCCCTTTTAATTTATCTCTAAATTGATCATTAAACTGACCGATCCTAGGAAGCAAATGCTGATTAGCAATAATAGCCTTCTTATCTTTGTTTAAAGGGGTTGCTAAATCCCAACCTTCCCCAATAATTAAAATGCTCTTATCGAAACTATTACACACGGAACGAACTTCATTCATTGTTTGGCAATCAAGAATTCCCATTAAATCAAAGCGCAATCCATCAATTTGATATTCTTTTATCCAAAAACGGACAGAATCAACAATGAATCGTCTCACCATCGATCTTTCTGAAGCTATGTCATTCCCTACTCCTGTACCATTTGATGGCATTCCATACTTATCATAGCGGAAGAAATAGCCTGGAACAATTTTTTCAAAAGAAGAATCTTCTTTTTTATAGACATGATTATATACAACATCCAATATGACACGGATACCTTGCTCTTGTACAGCATGAATCATTTCTTTAAGTTCGTTAATTCTTACATATGGATCAATAGGATTTGTCGAATAACTGCCCTCTGGCACGTTATAATGGGAAGGATTATATCCCCAATTATATTTTTTTAGCACCTCTAGCTCATCAACTTCTTCAAAGTCATGAACAGGGAGAAACTCTATATGTGTTATCCCTAAATCTTTTATATAGGAAAGACCTGATAGCTCGTTTTTTTTCGTTTTTGTATTTAATTCTGTTACACCTAAATATTTTCCTTTTTGCCGAATTCCACTATCAGGATGAATCGTTAAATCTCTAATATGAGTTTCATATATCACACTATCTACCGCATGCTCGAGTGCTGGTAAAACCGGCTTTTGTCTTTTTGTTTTATTTAAATCTACAATTACCCCTGTTTCTCCATTTACAGAAACCGCTACAGCGTATGGGTCTATTGCTTCTTTCCACTCTAAATTTATAAGTACTAAATAGCTGTAGTACCATCCTTCTAGATCTTCAAGATAGATTGTTTTCCAAACCCCTTTTTCCTGTCTTTCCATCTCCAAAATCCTTCGTTCCTCAATAGCTGGATCAGAGGATTTAAGTACCAATTTCACTTGTTGTGCAGTAGGTGCCCATAGATAAAAGATACTTTTCTCGGATGAATAGTCTACACCTAGAGGACCATCATAATAAAATTCTTCATCAAATGAAGCTGTTCTAATGACTGCACCTATTTGTAAATCTGTTACTCCCTTATTTGCATCCTCTACCTCATATTTTTGGCCGATTTGAATGTTTTCGTTTAAGTGACATTTGTACTTTACAAAATGCTGCATTTTTTCCTTCGACTCAATCACAAGATTAATAGGATGGCTATCTCCTTTTAATCTAAACGCAGTAGATTCCCCGTTATAATAGGAATAGGGAAGTAGAACAGTTATTAATGACATTTCATCTAAATAAGCAAAGAAACTTCTTCGAATTGATATCAAATTTCTCACTCCCTCATCTCTTGAAAACACAACTCTTCTACTCGTGGCCACTGAAAAAGTGAATTACCTGGTGAATCGGTAGTTACCAAACCATTCTAACTTAGTGTAGGCTTTTGTTTTCCGAGGCTTACCGCTCGCTTTCCACGGGGCGAGCGCCGAGCCGCTTCGTCGCTACGCTCCTGCAGGGTCTCGGACTTTCTCGCATCTCCCGTAGGAGTCGAGCGGACACCTCTCCAAACCAACTTATTATTTGCTTTCAAATAAATAAAACCTCATTTAATTTGGAGAACTAGACTTTTTCAGTGCCCTCCTTCTACTCTTCCCCTTTTTTTTATGATTCTTCTGTATCCCATTCATACCTTCTTTTCGAGTTCGTCAAACCATATTGTAATAAGCTCTCTGCTGCTTTTAATTGAATAGCCTTAATTGGCGAATGATGACTTCTCATTTTTTGAAACCACTCTTCATAATTTCTTTTTTCCACAATTTTTAAATCATATGGCACGGATGGAAAATCAATATATCCATTTCGAGTAAGAATTACCTTTTGAACAGGTAATGTAATATCATATTTATCTAAAATACTTTTCACTATTTTTTCTGTTCTATTTATAGATATGACAGGGCTAAGAATCTTTTGCTCTTTATCCCCCTTTTTTTTGACCCAAAATTTATCATTCGAACCAACATATACTGCTGAATTCTCTGCTTCTAACACATGAATGCACCAGACATCAGTTGGGGTAATCATAATCGTGTCCAATTCAACAGGAGCATTTTTCAGTTGAAATAATGGTTGATAAAGTACCAAGAAAGTATCCGGAAATCTTTGTAAGTAGTACTTTAATAATTCATCATAATAAAGCGTCTTTTTCACGTTAGACTTTTCCGTGAGCGTTGAACTGGCCCATTTCAGCTGAAATTCAAATAATTGATTTAGGAATTGCTGTTTTAATTCCTCAACAGTTTGTGGACGGCTATATTGTTTTGCATCGTACTCAAAACTCAAATCATCTTCTTCCGTTTTGACTATTTCGCTTTCATTTTCCAATTCTACTTCTTCAAAATTATTTTGCTGCCAAATTGATTTCTTAAATCGTTCTAAAAAAGAAGGTTTATCCACTATCCAGTCTTCTTCTATTGGACTCTCCGGGTAAAATAGACTTCTATCCTTTGTTTCAAATGCTCTTTTTAATCCGAGCCACTTTTGTTTCTTCAACCGAACAAAACGTGATGGATACAAGACAATGTTTTGCTCATAACGCGACACATAATCTTGCAACTTTATTAACTGCGCCAAGCTTTTTCCCCCTAAATTACAATGTTTCTATTGGTCATTAAAGCAATAACTTTTTATTATTTCATATTTAGGTATTTTCTCCATATGTGTCTGAAATAGGTGGATACTGTCCACATCAAAAATCAAATCGTTTGGGAAAAGGGATCCTTTTAGCAATTGCTCCGAAAATATAGTTTCGGAATCCCATTTTCTTGCTAACGTTAGATGTGGATGAAACGGCCTAGTTTCCAACTGAAAACCAGCCTGACTACAAATATGAAAGACTTGATTTCTAAGATCAAATAGTTTCTTCTCCTCTTTTACCCCAGCCCAAAATATCCTAGGGCTTTTGGGTTGACCAAAAACACCTAAATGATCAATATGTAGCTTAAATTGGTTACTAGCTAAAAATGATTCTTCTAAAAGATTTTGTAACATTTCCCTTTTATCATCATTAGCACTCCCTAAAAACGCAAGGGTAATATGGTAATCGAAAGGATGTACCCACTTTTTAAAAGGGAACCTTAACTGTAGCTCTTTCCTAATCTTTTCTAATTTGCTTATAACAGGACTATCTGGCTTAACTCCTAGAAAATAATGTGGTTTTGTATTCATATCCTTTTTCCTTTAACCTTTTTTAATGCAGTATCGATGATTAGCTTAATCTCTAACTATATTTCTATTATATAACCTAATGAATCAATTTTAACCGTATCTGTACCTATGTTTTAGAAAATCCATATAAATTACTATACCCTATTTTCTTTTGAAAAAAGAAAAGGAGCTGTCTCAAGTCCAGCTATTGACCATAACTAGTTTGAAACAACCCCATTTTGCGTTTTTCCCTTAAATTAATTTGCTAACTGTCCGCATTCTGCGATGATTGCATCAATAAACAACCCTTGTAACTTTTTCGTTACTTCTCCTACTTTCCCTTCTTTTACGGGAACATTATTGACAGAAGTAATTGGTGTTACTTCAGAAGTTGTACTGGATAAGAAAACTTCATCTGCATCAATTAAGTCTTCAATTGAAAATGCTTTTTCCTCTAGTTCCATTCCATTTTCATTACATAATTGAATAATTTTTTGTCTGGTAATTCCATTTAAAATGAATTGATTTGCCTCATGAGTTTGTACCTTTTCCCCATTCACAATCCAAATATTAGAAGAACTACCTTCTGTTACAGATAATTCTCTATACTGAATGCTTTCATAGCAGCTTGCCTCTACTGCTTTTTGTTTTGCCATTACATTTCCAAGTAAATTTAAACTTTTAATATCACATCTTGACCATCTAATATCTTCTACAGTAATGACAGACACACCATTTTCTAGATTATCTAATGGTCTTTGCATTATTTTTGTATAAGCTATAAATGTTGGAGTAACATCATCTGTTGGAAAGCCATGGTTTCTCGGACTTATTCCTCTAGTGAATTGCATATAAAGGATACCGGTGCTTAATGAATTTTTCGAAATTAACGTTTCTAATAAATTGGTTAATTCTGAGATGGAATAAGAAATAGCTATGCCTATTTTCTCGCTACTTGCAGATAAACGCTCAAGATGTTCTTTCGCCATAAACATTTTACCATTGTACACACGGATTACTTCGTAAATTCCATCGCCAAACTGATATCCTCTGTCTTCTATATCTACTTTTGCTTCTTCTCTTGGTATAAACTCCCCATTCATTAACACCGTACTCATTTTCTCTTCTCCTTTGGATTATATCTTTATTTCGCTAATTCATAGATAGCCTGTGCATAAATTGCTGTTGCTTTCATTAAATCCTCAATATACATATATTCATCTTTTTTATGAGCAATATCTTCTCTTCCAGGAAATAGTGGTCCAAATGCAACCCCTTTTTCTAGCGACCTAGCATATGTGCCTCCACCTATGGATAATAACTTAGCTTTTTCTCCTGTTTGCTCCTCATAGACTCTGCTCAATGTTTGAATTAATTCTGAGTTCTTTTCCACGTGATGTGGTTTAGAATCTGTGAAATTCTCTAGGCTAAAATCATGTTCTGTTAGTAATTTCGCAAGCTTCTCTTTCGTCTTATCCATATCATTTGTAACAGGATAGCGTACTGTTTGACCAATTTTTCCACCCTTTTCTAAATGATATTCCAAAATACCAGCATTTAAGGTAAGTTCGCCTGTAATTTCATCCTCATAATCAATGCCAAGTTTTTTTCCTCTAGAATCATTCACAAAGAAGTTTCGCACAAATTGAAAATAATGAGCAGCCTTTTCATCCAATTCTAATTCCACAAGAAAGTTAGCAAGTTTCAGACCTGCATTCACCCCATTATTAGGCTCTAATCCATGTGCTGACACACCTTCTAATTCTAATACTAAATCGCCATTATCAACCAAATAGCGCCCAGGTACATTCTCTAGCTTTAAATAATTCTTATAACGCTGAATGACCTCAGTTTGTTCACCTTCTTTCACTTCCAACACTGCTTGGGCAAAATCTGGGACCATATTATATCTTCTGCCTGATGCAAAGCTTATAATTTTAACTTCTCCTGTATCATTTGATGTTTTTGAAATTTTCTGAACGATATCAAAATCAGCAATGCCTTTTTCTGCAAAAATAATTGGAAAATCAGCATCTGGAGCAAATCCAATCGTAGGCATACTTTCGTGCTGGAAATAAGTATCCACACATCGCCAATCACTCTCTTCATCTGTTCCAATAATCATTCTAACTTCTTTTGACAAAGGGAGATGCAATTCTTTCACAATTTTCATTGCATAATAGGCAGCCATTGTTGGACCTTTATCATCTAAAGCCCCTCTTGCATAAATCTTCCCATCACGAATCTCTGCCTTATATGGATCGCTTGTCCATCCATCCCCCTCTGGAACAACATCTACATGGCAAAGAATACCGACACTTTCCGTACCCTCCCCAAATAGTAAATGTCCAGCAACGTTTTGAACATTCTTACTGACGAAACCACCCTTTTCTCCAATCGTTAGCATATAGCTTAATGCCTCTTTCACTCCTTGGCCAAAAGGTGCATCATCTGTTGCATTCTCTTCGTCCAATACACTTTTAATTTGCAAAAGTCCTTGTAAATCATTAATAAAGCTGTCTTTACGATTATGTACTTCATTTAACCAATCAATTGAATTCATGGTTTCCTCCTTGGAAGTTTTTAAATATAGTATAGGAAAAACATATCATAAAACGCTTTATATGAGAAATAAAACCTTTAAATTCATATTTCACTAAATTATCATTAAGTATAGTATACATTTTATCGAAAACAAAGCTACACTATATTTTTATCTACCATATGGAAGGAATGTATTTTAAATGGGATATGTTGAAGATGTAAGAAAGCTAGTTGGCAAAATGCCTATCATTCTTGTGGGAGCAGTAGTAATTCTGTTAGACAAGGAAAATAATATTCTATTACAAGAAAGAAAACACCCAAAAAATGTTTGGGGATTACCAGGTGGCCTTATGGAATTAGGAGAAAGTACAGAGGATACAGCAAAACGCGAAATATTCGAAGAAACAGGACTTCAAGTAAAAAATCTACAGTTATTATCTGTTTATTCCGGAAAAGACTACTTTGCGATTGCAGCAAACGGCGATCCTTTCTACACTGTAACAACCGCCTATTATACATCTAAATATGAAGGAATACTCGAGAATGACCAGGAAGAAGCATTCAGCCTTCGATTTTTCCCATTACACAAATTACCACAAAACATGGTCGGCAGCCATCGCAAAATGATAGAGGATTTTAAAAAAATGGAAGAAACTTTAAATTAGGAGCAAGGCGAGCGAGACAGGGGAAAACCCACTAGTGATTTACGTGGATCCCTTAGCCTTGCCCGCAATGTTTTTGCCATAGTTCATAGAGAAATCTTTTTTTAGAAAACATTATCAAAAAAATGTTTAACTAATAAAAAATTCGGGAAATAAAATTTAATTAAAAACTTTTTGAATTTTTATTCATATCATAATTATATATCCCATATGATGAATGTAAGGAAACCCTACAGGGGGTGGTAAATATAGACATAAGAAAGCAAATATTTTGTAAATTAACGCAAATAATGTAGAATATATTAGTAAATAGGGGTACAATATTTATATAGAAATTCATTCTATTGAATTTGTCACTATTTAGCCATTTGAAAAGGGGTTGTCTGTGGAAAAGAAAATTACATACGCTTGAAGAAAATATTCTTCAAATAAGCTGTCGGTCGCTGGAATTTGCCAAAGGTTTGAAAAAAGGATAGGGAGTGGTTTATTGAAACCTTCAACTAACCGGATGTTAAACCGTATCAAATCCGTCTACATGTTTATTAGTAAGCGTGGAACTGTCACAACACAAGAGCTAGTGGAGGAATTTGGTATTACTCCGCGAACGATTCAAAGAGATTTGAATGTGTTAGCTTATAATGACTTGGTGCAAAGTCCAAGTCGTGGAAAATGGACAACAACTAGAAAAAAAGTGAAAATGACATCCTAAAAAATGAAACAACCGAGATTTAAACTTGTATAATAAAGCAAACCTCACAATGAGTTGCTAGGAAAGCTATTGCTATTCCTGCTGTCAAAGTGAGGTTTTTGCTGCATATTTTCGTATTGTTTGCTGTTTGGCTTAAATCTGCTATTGCTCAATCGATAAGAATTTCTCCATTTGTGATTTTCACAAATTATTATTAATTATCTACTTGATAATTTTGCAATAGCTCTATTTCTTCTTCTGTTAACTCCCGATATTCCCCTAGCTCTAGAGTCTCGTCAAGTTCTAGTGGTCCCATCGAAATCCTTTTTAGGTAAATGACCTTTTTTCCAACACTCTCAAACATTCTTTTAACTTGATGAAATTTCCCTTCTGAAATAGTCAGTTCGATATCAGAAGTGTCTCCAGATTTTAATAGAACGAGATGCCCTGGTTTTGTAAGATATCCATCGTCTAAGACAACTCCTTTTTTAAATGCCTCTATATCTGCTTCTCCCACTTCTCCTCTTATAACGGCAAAATAGGTTTTCGGGACATGCTTTTTCGGAGACAGCAATCGATGGGCCAATTTCCCATCATTTGTTAGCAGAAGCAATCCTTCTGTATCCTTATCCAACCTTCCAACAGGAAACGGATTATATACAGAGTCCTCTATTTGGAGAATGTCTATGACCGTTTCTTCCCTCGAATCCTCTGTTGCAGATATTAGCCCTGGAGGTTTATTCATCATTAAATAGATAAACTCCTTATACTCAATCAATTCGTTATATAAGAATACTTCATCTTTTTCTGGGTCTACTTGGTACTTTGCATCTTTAATGATCTCATCATTTACTTTCACTGCCTTATTTTTCAGGAGCATTTTCACTTCTTTTCTACTCCCATAGCCCAAATTAGCGAGCATTTTGTCAATTCGCATCTAAACTCAACCTCTATCTATTATTTCTTGCTTATTATTTTATTTAAAAGCTAAGTTCCTACTATATTAAAAAGGAAGTCTTAGTTTTTGTTTTATTCTAACTGCTTGATTACCAAATATGCGATAAATCAATTTAGAACGGTAAGCTAGATAAACATATATAAGAACCCCAAAGGCAGCTACAATTACTACCATTAAAAGGGAAGCAAATACCGACTCTGTAGATAAAAATAACTGGAGTATTTTATATACATTCGTTGTAACAATATACATAATAACCGAAAATCCCAAAATGAGAATGCTTCTTCGAATAACTATCTTAAATGAATATTGCGCGTATGCTTTTATTACCCCTAAATTAATCAGGATAGATACAGTATATCCTAATGTAGTGGCAAGTATTGCACCGTTTGTTTCCCATCTTTCAATAAACGGGATATTCAAACTTAGTTTAATCAAAATGCCTACCAATAAACTTAAGATAGTAAAACGTTGCTCATTTAACCCCTGTAAGATTGAAGCTGTTACTGGATAAAGGGAAAATAAAATGGCTACAGGCGCATATAATTTTAATACTTCTGCTCCCAACATAATATCTTCTGTTCCATAAAATAATCGATAAACAGGTTCAGCTAATACGGACAATCCAATACATGCCGGTAAAGTAAGAAATAATAGTACTTGGAAAGTCTGATTTAGATTTGTTGTTAAATCTGAATGGTCTTCTTTTACAAAAGCTCTTGTAATCATCGGAATTAATGCCATTGAGAACCCAGTTGCAAGTGATACTGGGATAATAATAATTTTATGTGTTTGATAATTAAATATATTTAAGGCTGTTTCAGAAATGGAACCAAGCCCAATACTACTCATTGCATGGTTAAAGGTAATAGTATCAACTGCTTGAAATAATGGATTAGCCACTCCCACAAAGACAAATGGAGCAGCAGATAAAAGAATTTCTTTATACATAGAGCGTAAACGAATATCTGTTTGCATGCCTTTATCATACAGTAATAGGCTATCATACTCCTCTTTACTTTTTCTCCAATATAATAGAAGCACAGCTAGTCCGCCAATTGCTCCAACGAATGCTGCAAAAACAGATATACTGACAGCAGTAATCAACTCTCCATTTAATACAAATAGAACGATTGCTGACCCACCAAGCAAAAAAACTATCCGAACAATTTGCTCTATTACCTGTGAAACAGCCGATGGAAACATTGCATCATGTCCCTGAAAAAATCCTCTGATTAAACTCATAAAGGGAACGACGATTAACGCAAAACTTACTGCACGAATAACTGTTGTTACCTGACCTACAGTTGAAGTTAAATCCTCATCTGATATAATAAGTCCGGCTAAAAAAGGAGCAGCTGCATATAAAGCGATAAAGGAGAGAATCCCACTTACTAGCATAATCATTAACCCTGACTTAAATAGCTTCCTCCCTACTTGGTATTCTCCCATTGCATTATATTTCGAGATAAATTTACTTACAGCTAAAGGAATACCAGCTGTTGCAATACTTATTACAATAGTATAAGCTACATAAGAATATTGATATAAGACGGTTCCTTGTTTTCCAACAATCATATTAAATGGTATAACATAAAATAATCCTAACGCTTTGGATATAATTGTCCCCAGTGTTAAAATAAATGTGCCTTTAAGCAATTTTGATGACATATAATCCCTTCCTTAAACGAAGCTCTCTTTAACGTTACATAAATAAGTATTTTACCACGAAAACAACCGATAAAATATATACGATACAAAGTAAATATGAACATTTTTTTACACACTATTAGTAGTTTACCCTTTCTTAAAAAGAAACGCTACTTTTAAAAAAGGCAAGTAACTACTAACAACTTTCTTTTTGATGAATGATTCAAATCGATAAAACGAGCTAAACAATGTACTATTAAAATGAAAAATACCCCAAGAAAGTAGGATGTAGTATGCAATATGATGTAATCGTGATTGGGGGAGGCCCATCAGGATTAATGGCTGCCATTGGTGCAGCAGAGCAAACGGCAAAGGTATTACTAATTGATAAGGGCAATAAACTTGGCAGAAAGCTAGCAATTTCTGGAGGTGGCCGCTGTAATGTCACAAATAGGCTGCCAATTGAGGAAATCATTAAACATATCCCAGGTAATGGACGTTTTCTCTATAGTGGTTTTTCCGAATTTAATAATGAAGATATTATCGCCTTCTTCGAAAACCTTGGAATTGCATTAAAGGAAGAGGACCATGGAAGAATGTTTCCAGTTTCAAATAAAGCACAATCCGTTGTAGATGCCTTATTGGGCGAGTTAGATAGATTAGGTGTAACTATTCAAATAAACTCCCCTGTTAAGACAGTTAGTTATCATGAAAACCATACAAAGACAGTGATTTTAGAAAATGGTGAAGCCAAAACATGCAAATCGCTTATCATTGCGGTAGGAGGAAAATCGGTTCCACATACTGGTTCTACAGGAGATGGCTATGCATGGGCAAAAAAAGCTGGCCATACTATAACCGACTTATTTCCAACAGAGGTTCCAGTTACTTCTAAAGAAGCATTTATTCATAATAAAGACTTACAAGGAGTTTCCTTAAGAAATGTAGGATTAAGTGTTCTTAATCCAAAAGGAAAACCAATAATAACCCACCAGATGGATATGATTTTTACTCATTTTGGAATAAGTGGGCCAGCTGTATTACGCTGCAGCCAATTTGTTGTAAAAGCAAAGAAAAAATGGAATTTAGAAGAAGTAAAAGTGTCCATTGACTCTTTCCCTGCAATAAAAGAAGAAAAACTATTTCAAGACACAATGACTTTACTTAAAAATGAACCAAAAAAAGCGATTAAAAATACGTTAAAGGGTATGTTAATAGAACGATATCTACTGTTTTTACTGGCATTAGCAAATATCGACCCAACAGCTACATGTGCAACGGTTTCCCAAGATAAAATTAGACAGTTTATTCGTTTATGTAAATCCTTTACCTTTGATGTAAATGGAACCTTACCGTTAGAAAAGGCGTTTGTCACAGGTGGTGGTGTTTCTATTAAGGAGATAGTGCCTAAAACAATGGAATCAAAATTGATGGAAGGCTTGTTCTTCTGTGGTGAAATACTAGATATTCATGGTTACACTGGAGGATATAATATTACTTCTGCGTTTGTGACTGGCAGACTAGCAGGTGTTAATGCGGCACTTGTCGCAAAAGGGATGTAGTAAATAAGTGGCTGGAACATAAGCATTTCAACTAATAATAAACACGAAGTGAAATGGAGCGGAGGACGCTCGACTCCTGCGGGAAATAGAGACGCTTTAGACCCCGCAGCGCATGCGAGGAGGGTACTGAAAAAGTGAATTACCTGGTGAATCGGTAGTTATCAAACCATTCTAACTTAATGTAGGTTTTTGTTTTCCGAGGCTTACCGCACGACTCACCGGGGCGAGCGCCGAGCCGCTTCGTCGCTCACGCTCCTGCAGGGTCTCGGACTTTCTCGCATCTCCCGTAGGAGTCGAGCGGACGCCTCTCCAAACCAACTTATTATTCGCTTTCAAATAAATAAAACCTCATTTTATTTGGAGAACTAGACTTTTTCAGTGGTCTCGCATGCGAGGCTCAGCTTCCTCCCCGACGCATCGTGCGTCTGTAGCGCAATGGAACAACTTAGTGTTATAGATTAGTTTTTTTAGTTTTGTCCCAGACTCTTTTTATTTTCCTTCTATGATTTATAAATTATCATCGAGGAAAAACAATAGATTTGATCTTCTTCGTCCTCTTGTATTGCTGCGACATTATATTTAATATCTATCAGTTTTTTCTCATCTATTTTCTGTAGAAATTTATTCATTTGTAATTCAAGATCCTTCTCATGCTCTTGATCAAATAGCTTTACTTTAATCATTATTATTCTCTCCCAATTATTTAGTAGGTTTATTTAAAGGATAGACAAAATTCTCACTATTCAATCAATTTTTCTTAAGATTTTTTCATTATCCATCTTTTTAAAAAAAGCTCAAAGATAAGGAAAAGTAGAAACCTTCCTTCTTTGAGCTTTTCTAAATTATTTTAACTGCAAACTTTTAAACTGTTTTACCATGCCAATCTAGCATGCCGCCTTCCATATTTACTACTTTAAATCCTTGGTCTTGTAGATAGTAACATACGTTTTCGCTTCGCCTGCCTGATCGGCAAATAAAGATGTATTCTTTATCCTTTGAGAAGTACGCTAGATTTTCTGGAATACTATTCATCGGAATATGTTTAGCGCCAGGAATCATTCCTTCTGCTACTTCTTCGTCTTCACGAACATCTACTAATTCTAGTGTTTCCTTGTTATTTAGCTTTTTCTCTAATTCATCTGTTGAAATGGTTTTTATTAAATCCATTCTATTCCCTCCAATAACCTTTTTGTACAATGTGTATATTATTATCTCATTGTAATATAGAGTAATTTGCTAGAATATGCAATTCGTCTGCCCATAGCAAAAACGAGGCCGGTCAATATAGACCAGCCTCTTCTCGTTAATTTGCAACTATATTAACTAATTTCCCAGGAACTGCAATTACTTTACGTACTTGCTTTCCATCAATTTGTTCTTTTACTTGATTGTCTTCCATCGCGATTTGTTCCAATGCATCTTTATTTGCATCTGCTGGAACCATTAGTTTCGCTTTTACTTTTCCATTAATCTGAATAACAATTTCTACTTCATCGTCTACTAATTTTGCTTCATCATATGCTGGCCATGCTTCATAAGCGATAGATTGGTTTGAGCCCGTGATAATTTGCCATAGTTCTTCGGTCATATGCGGACATATTGGTGAAAGTAATTTCACAAATCCTTCTACATATTTTTGGGGAATACTATCTGCTTTATAGCACTCATTGATAAATACCATCATTTGTGAAATAGCTGTGTTAAAGCGAAGCGCTTCAAAATCCTCTGTTACTTTTTTAACTGTTTGATGATAAATTTTGTCTAGCCCCTTCATTTCCTCTATAGTTTGAACTTTTGAAGAAAGCTCCCCATTATCATCAACTAACAATCTCCAAACACGATCAAGGAATCTTCTAGAACCATCAAGGCCATTTGTTGACCATGCAATCGCAGCATCTAGTGGTCCCATGAACATTTCATATAAACGAAGTGTATCAGCTCCATGGCTTGCTACAATTTCATCTGGATTTACGACGTTTCCTTTTGACTTACTCATTTTTTCATTATTTTCACCAAGAATCATTCCTTGGTTGAATAATTTTTGGAATGGTTCTTTCGTTGGAACAACGCCTATATCATAAAGCACTTTATGCCAGAAGCGTGCATATAGAAGATGCAAGACAGCATGTTCTACTCCACCAATGTACATATCAACTGGAAGCCATTCTTTTATTTTTTCAGGGTCTGCAATTTGCTTGTTATTTTTTGGATCAATATAACGTAAATAATACCAGCTGCTTCCTGCCCATTGTGGCATTGTGTTTGTTTCACGTCTACCCTTTTTACCAGTTACAGGGTCTACAACGTTTACCCATTCTGCTATATTTGCTAACGGGGATTCCCCTGTACCAGATGGCTTTATTTCAGATGTTTCTGGAAGTGTCAATGGTAATTCTTCTTCCGGTACTCCAGTCATTGTGCCATCTTCCCAATGGATAATTGGAATTGGCTCACCCCAGTAACGTTGACGACTAAATAGCCAATCACGAAGTCTGTACGTAATTTTCTTCGTTCCAATTTTTTTCTCTTCTAACCAGCTAATCATTTTTGTTATCGCATCTTCTTTATTCAAACCATTTAAGAAATCAGAGTTTACGTGCTCGCCATCACCAGTATAAGCTTCTGCTTCTACATTTCCTCCAGCTACTACTTCTTTAATTGGCAACTCAAATGTCTTTGCAAACTCATAATCTCTTTCATCATGAGCAGGAACAGCCATAATGCTTCCTGTACCATAGCTTACAAGCACATAATCAGCAATCCAAATTGGCATTTTTTCTTCGTTAGCCGGATTAATGGCATAAGCTCCGGTAAATACACCTGTTTTCTCTTTTGCTAAGTCTGTTCTTTCTAAATCACTCTTACTTTTAATTTTTTCTAAGTATGCTTCTACCGCCGCTTTTTGTTCTGAAGTTGTAATTTTTTCTACAAGGGCATGCTCTGGAGCAAGTACAGCATAAGTAGCACCAAATAATGTATCAGGTCTTGTTGTAAATACAGTAAAGTTTTCCTCATGATTGTCAATTTGGAAGGTAACTTCTGCTCCTTCTGAACGGCCAATCCAATTACGTTGCATTTCTTTAATGCTTTCTGGCCAATCTACCTCATCTAAATCTTCTAATAGACGATCTGCATATGCCGTTATTCTTAATACCCATTGGCGCATTGGACGTCTTTCAACAGGATGACCTCCGCGTTCACTCTTTCCATCAATAACTTCTTCATTTGCTAGAACTGTGCCTAATGCCGGGCACCAGTTAACTGCCACTTCATCAACATAAGCTAAGCCCATTTCATATAGCTTTAGAAAAATCCATTGTGTCCACTTATAATATTCTGGGTCAGTAGTATTAATTTCACGATCCCAATCATAGGAAAATCCAAGTGATTTTATTTGGCGACGAAATGTATCAATGTTTTTCTGAGTAAATTCAGCTGGATGGTTTCCAGTATCTAATGCATATTGCTCTGCTGGCAAACCAAATGCATCCCACCCCATAGGATGAAGTACATTAAAATCCTGCATTCTCTTCATTCGAGATAGAATATCTGTTGCTGTATACCCTTCTGGATGTCCAACATGAAGTCCCGCTCCAGATGGATAAGGGAACATATCTAATGCATAAAACTTTTTCTTGCTTTTTTCTTCACTTGTTTTAAAAGTTTTGTTTTCTTCCCAAAACTTTTGCCATTTTTGTTCTATTTTCTGATGATTAAAGCTCATCTTAAATCCTCCTATAAAGTTGTTTTAGCCAAAATAAAAAGCCTCTCATCCCAAATAGGGACGAGAGGCTTTATGTATAATCTCCCGCGGTACCACCCACAATTAGTGAATAAATCACTCGCTTCATTATCCTTTAACGCAGGTGTACGGCAAGCATTACTAAAAGTTCACACTTGCAACTCAAAGGCGAGTTCAAGATGTTTTTGACTGACTTGCACCACCCGTCAGCTCTCTTTTGTTTCAAAAGGGCATCTTTACTATTCCTTATCCGTGTTGTTCACTTATATGGTCTTTATTGTATTGTATTTTGATTCATGTTGCAAGTAGTTTTCAGATGAAGCAGATATCAAGCAATCACTGGCGTATTTCTTTCATTATACGTCTCAACCTGTCTTATGTTCCTTATTTCACCATTTCCCTGCCAATTCAGCAACTAATCGAAGCAACTTTCGATCCTGATTTCGACCAGCAATAAAGGAAAGTCCAATTGGCGCTCCTTCTAAGCTTGCTAATGGTACATTCACTTGCGGAAAACCCGTTAGTCCAGCAATGCAACATAGCTGAAAAGTTTGGCTTCTTTTTACTTCTAACTCTTCCACTGGAAGATTCAAAAGTGGCGCTTTTCCAGGAGCAGTAGGAATAATTAAAATTCCGTCATCTTCAAGCAGTTTTTCCATTCTTTCCTTAATTATACGTCGCTTCTTATTATAATGTGATAAATCCTCTTCTTTTAAAGTACTTGTCCATTGGAATCTTTCTGCTATTCCTGGACCAAAAGTAGGATTTACCTTTTGAATCCACGCTCCATGTTCATGCCAAATCTCTCTTCCTTGGATTTGTCTAAAAATCTCCGCCCATTCCTTTAACCCCTCTTCTGCAATAATAGTACTGGAATAGCTTGGTACAGTAGCCTCTAATTTTTTTAAAAATGGTCTAAAGGTATCCTGTACTTCCTTGTCAGCTAATGCCCATGCATCACTTCCTATCATAAACCGTGTAAAGGAATCATCCTTTTGATTAGGTAAAAGCACGTTTCCTACTTCATATAAGATTTTTGCATCCTGTGCCATCCATCCAACCGTATCAAAACTTTTCGCAAGGGGAATAACACCATCTATAGTAACTGCACCATGGGTAGGACGGAATCCATATATTCCGCAATAGGAAGAAGGTATCCTTACTGATCCTCCTGTATCTGTACCTAACGAGAAATCAGTTAAATCTGCAGCAACTGTCACTGCGGAGCCACAAGAAGAGCCTCCAGGAATACGATTGGCGTCCTTAGGATTAATAGGAGTTCCGTAATGATAGTTTTCTCCGTTTAAGCTATACATTAATTCATCCGTAATCGTCGTTCCCTTTAATGTAGCACCATTATCCAGTAAATCAACAATTGCAGGTGCTGTTTTTTTTGCGGGCTCATGACTTTGGAGCCAATCCGGATTTCCAGCAGAAGAGGCATAATCTTTAATGGCAAATACATCTTTCACGGCAAATGTTAATCCATCCAAGCTTCCCTTTTTTGTAGCTCCAACTGAAATATTTTCATCTATATATGCACCATAATCACGCATCTTTATAAACCCCTCCCCATCTTTCTATCTTTCTTTACATTAAATGATTGACTAGGTTATAGTCTTTTACCTCCCATTTCTTCGCTTTATAATGAATATTGCTAATACATGCATTCGATAAGTAATTTTCGATCGTTAGCTGATCTTCGGATACAACAGTTAATAATGTATGTATAACAGCACCATGCGCCACTAACAATACTTTTTGATCAGGGAACTGAGAAAGTATTTTTTCTAGACCATTCATAATTCTCGTTATTAAAGCCTCTCTCGATTCTTGGTTTGGATACTGATGTTCTGGATACAAAATGGCTCTTTCTTCCCTTGTCTTCCCTTCTGCATCTCCAAAGCTACGCTCCATAAATTCATTCATTTCTACCATCTTTAGCTTTAATGCTTCATTGATGATTATCGCTGTATGCTTTGCCCTTTTCAGTGGACTTGTGACAATGACGTCCCAGTCAGAACCATCTAAATAATCTCGGCATTGTTTTGCCTGCATTATTCCATTTTCATTCAAAGGAATATCTGTCTTCCCTTGAATTTTTCCCCTTACATTCCAATCTGTTTCTCCATGCCTTATTAAACATATCTTTGTCATTTATTTGGTCCTTTCCACGTACTAACGTTATGTTTTAGCGATATTTCTACTTTATTAGAAAATTATTAATTTTTCAAACAAATTAATTGTTAATAAGATTTCCTATTATAAAAAATTCCCCTTTTTTACTAAAGAATCCCTCCTATTACATCTTATTCTATCTGAAAATTCCGCCTTTGGAAAAATCGATATTATTTTATTGCAGGTTTCTCTAAAAGGAACTACACTTATTTCTGGAATTTAGAAATTTAGTTTGCAAAGGAGCATTAATATGCCTCGTTCTCTTTGGCTATTAGTTATTGGAATGGCTGTAAACGTTACAGGCTCTTCTTTACTCTGGCCTTTAAATAGTATTTACATTCATGAGCATTTAGGAAAAACACTAACGGTTGCAGGATTTATCCTAATGCTTAATTCTGGAGCAAGTGTTATTGGTAATTTAATCGGAGGCATTCTTTATGATAAATTAGGTGGATATCTTTCTATCTTATTGGGAATATCTTTAACTGCATCCTCTTTATTAGGTCTAACTCTTTTTCATAATTGGGGTGCATACTGTACTTTCTTTACCTTATCTGGGTTTGGATCAGGAATTATCTATCCTAGCATGTATGCAATGGCAGGAAATGTCTGGCCAGCAGGAGGAAGAAAAGCCTTCAATAGTATTTATGTTGCTCAAAATGTTGGTGTTGCACTTGGGTCAGCGATTGGCGGATTCATTGCCTCTTATTCATTTCAATTTATCTTTTTATCTAACACGCTAATGTATGGAGTATTTTTCCTTATTGCCTTTTTCAGCTATAAAAACATTCAAGTAAAAAATGATATCCTTCCTTCTTTAAATAAGAAAAATTCTAGAAGAAAAGGAAAGCATATATTAAAGGGAAGCCCTGCTATGTATTCTCTTGGAATTTTAGGATTTGGTTATTTATTATGCTGGATCTGCTATGTCCAATGGCAAGCAACAATATCTACCCATACACAGGAACTTGGTATTCCATTAACACAATATAGTTTATTATGGGCTGTAAACGGAGGACTTATTGTTTTTGGTCAACCACTTATTTCTTTTTTCACTAAAAAAGTATGCACATCCATAAAGAAACAAATGCTTATGGGGATTTCCATTTTTATCATTTCCTTCCTAATTGTTGGTAAAGCAGAAATCTTTAGTGGTTTTCTTGCGGCAATGATTATTTTGACCATTGGAGAAATGCTAATTTGGCCAGCTGTCCCAACCATCGCTGACAAGCTAGCTCCTAAAGGAAAAGAAGGCTTTTTCCAAGGGATTGTAAATAGTACTGCTACAGGGGGAAGAATGATTGGGCCGCTTCTTGGAGGAATGCTTGTAGATAGTAGTGGAATGACAGTACTTGTACCTGTTTTAGTGGTCTTATTGGTTATTAGCTTCATTACTGCCTTTTTCTATGATTATCCAACAAAGGAATCTGCTAAATTAACTCCTAAGACGAATTAATATGTAAATGTCCCAACTGTTTCATGCAGTTGGGACATTTTTCATAGCTATTCTTGTCTTGTTTTCGATTTAGCTGGTTGTCCACCAGATTGTTCATATTTCTTTTTTGCTGCTTTGACTAAATCCACATCTTTCCCCAACTCTAGATCCTGATTATTTATCCCATTGCGCGTTTTTTGCTCCGGGTTATTTTTCTTTGAACGTTTATCCATAATGATGCCTCCTTAATGCAATCCTAATGTCAATTGATTTTGCATTTGTTCCACAAGTAATCTCATGCGATGAAGCTCTTCTCGTTGCTGTTGATTAGCACTGTGGTCCATCGTATGCAAATCATTATAAATTTCTTCTAACTGCATTTGTGCATCTGAATATTCATTTGAATTATAATGCTCTTGACGACTTGCTGTTTCATATTGTTGTTCTGCGTAATTGATTACTTGATTGCATCGTTCTAATAATTCATTCATGGACTGACGAGTAGCCAAAAGATAACCCTCCCAACAATCAATACATTTAGAAGCAGCTTTGCTTCCGTCCATAGTATCTGTTTATTAAGCACATCCTATTACTTCCTTTTCTTAACTGATGATGAAATTCTGTTGGATTAAGACTAAAGACATGTTAAAATTCATAGGTGGAAAATATGGAAATAGAAATAAATAAATTTAAATTGCTTAGGAGGTTACTGATATGAATCAGAATAACCCATTCCCATACGCGTCAGATAATAAAAGATACCATACTTGGAATTATCATCTTCGTAACGAGTTTGGACACAAAGTTTTCAAAATTGCATTAGACGGTGGCTTTGATTGCCCAAATCGAGATGGAACAGTAGCACACGGAGGTTGTACTTTTTGCAGTGCTGCTGGTTCTGGGGATTTTGCCGGTAATCGCATCGACAGTCTCGAGAAACAATTTCATGATATAAAAAATAAGATGCATACGAAATGGAAAGACGGAAAATACATGGCCTACTTCCAAGCTTATACGAATACACATGCACCAGTGGACGTACTCCGAGAAAAATACGAAGTCGTTTTAAAGCAAGAAAACGTTGTTGGACTTTCTATTGCAACTCGTCCCGATTGCTTGCCTGATGATGTTGTTGAGTATCTTGCAGAGCTTAACGAACGTACTTATTTATGGGTAGAACTAGGCTTACAAACTGTTCATGAAAAAACAGCAACACTTATTAATCGCGCACATGATTTCCAGACCTATGTTGAAGGAGTTAATAAACTAAGAAAGCATAATATTCGTATCTGTTCCCATATTATTAATGGACTCCCAATGGAAACAAATGAAATGATGATGGAAACTGCCAAAAGTGTTAGTGAACTTGATGTACAAGGAATAAAAATCCACTTGCTTCATCTGCTTAAAGGAACGCCAATGGTAAAGCAATACGAAAAAGGCATGCTTGAATTTTTAACATTTGATCAATATATATCACTGGTTTGTGATCAATTAGAAATATTACCACCAGAGATGATTATTCATCGAATTACCGGTGACGGACCAATTGAGTTGATGGTTGGACCGATGTGGAGTGTAAATAAATGGGAAGTTTTAAATAAAATTGATGCAGAATTAAAAAACAGAAATAGTTGGCAAGGAAAATTTTATCAGGCAAATAAGAAGGTGACACAATGAAGCTTGAAAGAGTTATTCCTTTTGCACATCAATTATTAGAAAAAGTTGTTTCAAAAGGCGCCATCGCTATCGATGCTACAATGGGTAATGGGCATGATACGGTCTTCCTCGCAAAACTTGTTGGCGAAAAAGGGAAAGTTTATAGCTTTGATATTCAAAAAGATGCTTTACTTGCGACAAAGGACAAGCTAACCAGTCAAAAATTGGAAGCAACTGCTTCTCTTCATTTGTGCGGACATGAGCATATAATGGAAGTTGTTCCTACTATGTACCATGGTAAAGTCACTGGTGCTATTTTTAATCTAGGCTACTTGCCTGGAGGGGATAAATCGATTGTAACAAAGGCTGACACAACTATTGCAGCAATCGAACAATTACTACAAATCCTGTCTAAAGAAGGTATTATTGTATTAGTTATATATCATGGCCATCCCGAAGGTGCTATTGAACGAGACAAGTTAATTGCCTTTGTCGAAAATATAAATCAACAGGAAGCCCATGTACTTCGCTACCAGTTTATTAATGGAATTAATAATCCTCCTTTCATTATTGCTATTGAAAAAAGATAATGTCAAATTTATCTAATTAGGGCTGGGGTGTTAACCTTTCCCTTATTGGATTATATATTAAAAAAGTTAGACAAAACTACCCTTTTTCAAGAAGTTTGTCTAACTTTTTCTAATTACATTTATTTACTAAATGCTCTTAATGCTATGGCTGGAACTACTTTTTGAAATTTTCTATAGGCTCTTCCATTTAAATAGAAAAAATAACCAATTGGACCTGAGGTTTTTATCATGTTTTTCGCAAGTTTTCGGATATTTTGCTGTTTATAAACCTTCTCATCTGATAAATAAACACCTAATAATCCCCTATTAATCAATTTATGAAATTTCTGATGTGGCAATTTATTAGTATGACGGTCTGCCTCTGTTACAAAATGTTTTAACCGATTGAATAACTCTTCCTCATTTTTATAATAAAAGCAGAAATTTAAATCTCCACCTATTTTATCTTCCTCTTGATCAATAAAATAATCTAACAGTATATGAAGACCTTGAATGTATGGAAAATACCCGTCTCTAATTAAAGCGGCATAGGAATCATCAAAGTCATCACGAAACGCATAAGAAACTAAGCAAAATATCCCTAGAGTAGATCCGGAGCAAGCAGAAAATTCATACCACTCCATTTTTGGCACATGATTTTTATTTTTCTCAAACCAAAACTTTAATCTTGGAATTCGCTCTTCCATATTTACATGTTTATGTATTTGTAAATCACAGTAATAGCGGCATAACTCAAGAAGCTGTTCTCTTATACTCGCATAATTCTGTAGCTCACTCAGTGTATCCCTACAAGTTTTAGCAAGATCATATAAATAGCCTCCATCATCTTGGTCTTCTCGATAACGATAATAGTTACTCGGCTCAGCACCTACTGTTAAGGCATGCTCCATCGATTCATGCAAAGCTGAAAAATCATTCGGATCTAGTGAAGTGCTTCGATCACAGAGATTATCTAAATAATCACTTATGGTTTGATAAGCAACAATAAATTTAATTACTTCTTTGTATTTACTCATGGCTATAAGCGCCATAATGGAACCACCTTCACAATGAAAGGTTTTATGCTCAATACTTGCTAATGCTTGCTTCCTTAATTCTAAATTGGGAATATTCCTTGCTCTTTGTGTCCAATAATTTAATTCCTGATGAACAACTGGAAAAACCTTCAAGTAAACCTTCGACATTAATGTTAATGGCATCTTTGGAACTGACATATTAAATACCTCGCTTATACGATATAACCAATTGCTTTCAATTGACTATTGATAAAATCCTTCGTGTATTCAAACACTTCTTCTCTTTCTGGTTCATTAAATATTTCATGATAATAATCTGGCCATTCCTTATATCGCTTTTCTGATAATGGTACCATATTGAACCAGGATTTTACCATTTTTTTATCTACAACAAGATCACCGCCTCCTTGCATAACTAGTAGGGGCAAGTCTTGTGTTTTCGCTATATCTTCAAAAGCTCGTTTTGTTGCGTCAATTAATTCTCGATACCATCTTACAGAAACTTTTGTGATGTATAATGTATCATTGGAGTCAATTTCTCTAACCTCTGCATTGCGAGTTGCCATATCAATCGTTAATCCAGAATTAATTCTAAGTTTGGGAGCCACTTTATTTAAGACAAGGGACATTAAACTTATTAATTTATTTGGATATTTTACTAATCCTAAACAAGGGGAGGATAAAATCATCCCCGCAATTTTTAATTTATCTTGTTGAAGCAATCTAATGGATGCAAGGCCACCCATACTGTGCCCCAATAAAAAAACAGGCAAATCAAATTGATATGCTGCTTGAATCCAATCTTTAATTTCTATTGTATATTCATCAAAAGAGTCTATATGCCCTCTATCAGATCTTGTTGTCATTCCCTGTCCAGGAAGATCTCCCATTACAACATGAAAACCGGCTAACCGAAACATTTCAATAAGCCATCCATATCTTCCATGGTGCTCCATTGCTCCATGAACAATAACAATGACAGCCTTTGCGTTTCCCTCAGCTTCCCATTTCCACATAACAGTTCCTCCATCCCATCCAAAATCTATATTATTTTACATATTTTCAAACAAAACATAGTTATTAAGGAAAAATAAAGATTTGTTTTATACATTAACCATTAAAGAATGAAACCCTTTAAGCGAAGTATAGTTTTATTATTATTTTCCAAAGTTTCTTTAATTATAGCAAATATATTGAAAATGTAACGATATTAACCATCACACGTCCATGCTCAAAAATTATGGTATACTAGAAGGTGGTTTAATTTGTCGAATATTAGGGAAGGAAATCATGAATGAATATCGTTTAAAGAAGCATTCAACTAAGCATTATTGCGTTATAAATATTACTCTATTTTCCTAAAGGTATTCTTATTTTAAACCGATAAAAATAAATAAAGATAGTAATTAGGTGAGAATATAAAATGAATTCAAATACAATGATAGTCCTATCATTAATTACATTGTTTTTCTTATTATATTTATTGGTAACTCAACTTTCGCAGAGTGATATCGGCAAATAAGCCTTGATATAATTAGGAAGGCCAGCGATCCACTGTTCAAGTTGACTTTGAATTATTTTTTTGATTTTCTTATTCGTTTGTTTAAGTGCATCTTG
>NZ_CATNHG010000106.1:0-33802 GCF_950097965.1 Bacillus sp. T2.9-1 | reverse complement strand
ATTATACTCCTATCATTTTCAGATAGCAACTATTAATAGAAAAGCGTTTGAGTCAAGTATTTGTGGGAGAAATTTTTTATCGTCGGAATTTCTCTCTTTTTCAGTGTGTTTGCTATCTCTATTGTTAACGCTTTCTATACTTACTCTATTTATAGTCAGGCTGTTTTCGTAAAATTTTTTGGGATCAATAGACCGTTCCTTTCCGCTACAGGCACTTGCTTTCCGCGGGGAGGAAGTCGAGCCTCCTCGCCGTTCCGGCTGTGGGGTCTCGACCTTTCCTCTATGTCCCGCAGGAGTCAAGTGCCTTTCGCTCCAATCCACTCTGCGTTTTCTATGTTGTTAAAATCCATAACCTTTTAGAATACAGTTTACAGTTAAACGTCGACAATCCTTTTTAAAATCCTTGTAATGCTTTTAACGCATGATATAGTGGCTTTCCTGTTGTTTGACTCAAATAGGCAATGTTTTGTCTTGTTGCCTGTCCTGCTGTTTTGGTTAGTTTTTCACGGTAGTATTTTGGTTTTATATGATTTGATTCCTTCTCTTCCAATCGTTTCGTCATTGTTCCGATCAGTGTTTTAATATCTAATCCATCTTTTAAGCCAACCATGAATCGAATAAATGCATCTATTCCTTTTTCACTCCATGCCCTTCCGTTTTTCAGACGCTTGGCAAACACACTCATGGTTCCTTCTGCGCTGCCCATCGGACGCATATCACTCGTATCTATTCCTTGTTCCTGTAACCAAATTCTATAGTCTCCAAGTGCCTCGGGATATGGAGAAAGCTGGTTAATTAATGCTTCTAATCGTTCTTCTTTTTTCTCTGTATCCAGGGTCGCCACTGCACTATTTAACTCTACTAATAATCCCTCTCCATCATACTTAGCTAGCTTTTTTCGTATCGCTTTATATCTAGGATGTTCTTTAAAAATACGTTGGATTTCTCGAGCTACGTGGAATCTGTCTATCGTGAAAAAAGCTTTCTTTTGAAAATACTCTCTGCACGCAGTTATCCAACTAGCTCCGTCCCCATTGATAGCTAAAAGATGAGTAGTTGGATCGTAATGATACGTATCCATTAAAAATTGTTCTAACTCTTCCCAGAAAGGTGCTTCTGCTTTATGAATAAAATGCCGTTTTCCCACAAGACTGGCTCTCTTTCCATTCATAGACCAACCTTCATGGATAGCTGCGATCTTTTCTTCTCGTCCGCGCTTCTTACCACCTTGCCGTTTAATAAATAAGCCATCTACTTCGATAAATAATACCTTTCTTTTTGGTTCGATTGGCAAGCTCGGTACAACTTCTGTTTGTAATAAATGTTGACGAATCGCTTCATGACTAGCTACAGAGTATCCAAGTAATTTTTCTAACGTAGAAGATGCATGTCTGTATGATGGCCCAGTAACCGCCAATTCCATCGCCATTTCTTCCACAACTGGACTAAATCCTTTACCGCCCTCAAACTGTAAATATTGATCTAATAAATAGACATATTTGTTGCCGATACGATCCCAATAGTAATTTCGCTTAATTGAAACAGATCCAAATAAGGTGTCCATCTGAATCGCTCTCTTATCTTTGAGTTGATATCTTCCTTTATCTCGTTGTTCAGCTATTTCTCTGTCATACCCAGTTAACAGCTCCTCGAGAACTTCCGAAAAAGTTTCCTGTAATGTTTTAAATAAATCACTTTCTATTTCTTTTAATGTAGGTAGTTTTATGGTATTTTGTTTCATAGGGACTTTCTCCTTTTGTATGTTTTGTCCGCAAACACTACTATACAAAAAGAAAGTCCCTTTTTCTTTATTTTTGCTCATACTACCGCGCTTGCGTTTGGTTGGCGGTCTAACGACCACCAACCAAACCAGAGGGTAAATTATTTTCTACCCACAAACATTTTACTCATACTTACTATTAATTTGAATGGATGAGAACAGAATGACATAAGTTAGAGATCATGGGAAATGTTAACGAAAGTAAAAAAATATTTTTGTCTAATCTATTTATTGCCAATATGGTATAATTAGTATAATTTAACTATATAATTAGGTGGAGTTCAAGAAATAATTAATTCTATTATATCCATGATAAAATAAAACCTAGTGTATAGTAATATTTAGTGGTATTGCAAACTAGATTCCTCCTATTCACATTTGAATAGATATGTAATTAGTACTATATTATAGGCTTTATCATTGTTGGTTTACATCCTCAATAGAAAAATATTTCCCGTTAATTTTATTCTGATTGGTTACATATATAAGTTGTTATTTTGGTACTTATTCTAAAAGGGAATCTATTTATGAATCAGTACAAAAGTATTATAATTACGACAATAAATAAAAAATCAATATATATAAAATAAAGATTGTTCCTTGGAAAAGTGCTTCGATTAATTTTTACTCTTTATTAAATTTATCTCGTATTTATATTTTAAATAAGAATTACTAAATCAAAGAATGAATAGTTAGGTGAATTAGGTGATAAATACATGGACTTCCTTGGCCACCAAAAAATATTAATATTAAAAAGTCGTTTTTTTGAATTGTATGATATTAAATTAATAAACGATGATTACGACATAATTATCCAAGAAGCGCTCCAAGCGATAAAAGAAGTATTTGGGGCTGTTGAAGTTACTCTATATACCAGTGAAGAATGGGATTTGAATTGGTCAATCGTATCCACCACAGCTAGTAGAGATGATTTAGGAAAGAATACCTGTATAAAGGAAAATTTACAATTGGCAAGTGGGTATAAATTTTTCCGGTTGCCTATTACGGAAGATACAATACATGATTATATGATGCTAGCCCTGAAAAGTAAGGAGAAACTTGACTATATTCTAGCAATAAAGATCAAGAAGGAATTATTGGACGAGCCAAATGGAGAAATTTCTTTATTCGATATGGTAGCAAAGGAAGTCGGAATATTATTTAGAAATATGCAAAATATGTTAAATGTTAATAGAGATAAGAAGAAATATAAGCAGTTATTTAAAGTGACTGAAAAATTTCATTCCTCTATGAAAATGGAAGATGTATTAAGAGAGGTTATTTTTACCTTAAAAAAAGTGTATCCTTCGTATCATTATTATCTTTTGCTATCACATGATAATAATAGTCCAATGGATCTGCCAATAAAGGATTTAGAATATGACAGTGAAAACATGGCCGCTATGGAAGCATATGTTACGGCTGAATTGCAATTCGAAAATTTGAAAGAAGAAAAAAGTTCTGTTATCTATGCTCCTTTAAAAGGAAAACAAGGAGTATACGGAGTTCTGCAAATTATTGTTCCAGATGTTAGCTCTTTTCCGAAAAATGAAGTGGAATTTATTTCTTTATTGGCAAATACGGCAGGAGGTGCATTGGAAAATGCTCAGCTGTATCAGCAATCAAAAAAATTAGTTACTGATTTACAGTTAATAAATGAGGCGTCGGATCAATTAAATTCTAATTTACGCTTAAATGAAATGATGACATATATTTGTGAAAGAATATCTGCGAGTTTTAATGCAAAGGAAGTAGGATTTATTCTGTTTTCCATCGAAAATGATTCAACAAAAGTGCTACAAGGAAGCTCTTCTTTCTTTTTTGAGCCGGAATCGAAGAATTATATTGATTATTTTAAAGAGAAAATTCAAATGGAGAAAGATTCCCTCTTTTTAGGAGATTTCAGTATGCAGCTTGAGGATGTTCGGTATAAGTCTGTAATGGCTGTGCCTATGATGCAAACAGGGGTATTAAAGGGGTTTGCTATAGTAATGCACCCAGATGCATACCATTTTTCATTTGATACATTTAAACTGTTACAGTCTTTAATACATCATTCTACTCTTGCCTTAACTAATTCCTTGTTAAGAGAGGAGTTGGAAAAAATGGTCGTAACAGATCATTTAACAAAACTTTTTTCTAGAAGTTATTTGGATGAAAAGATTCAAAGGTCCTTAATAGAAGATAAGGAAGGAACATTTATTTTAATCGATATTGATGATTTTAAATTAATAAATGACACATATGGACATCAAATTGGCGATGATATTATCATTCAAGTGGCGAATATTATTAAAGAAAATATTCGGAGTTCAGATGTTGGTTCCAGATGGGGTGGAGAAGAGCTAGCTATTTATTTGCCAAAAGTCACTCTTTCTTTAGGTGTTACGATTGCTGAAAGATTGGTGAAAAAGGTAAGGGATTATTCTAAGCCATCTGTTACCATTTCCTGTGGAGTTTCTTATTGGAATAAGCAAACTAATGATACGTATAATACGCTTTTTAAGCGTGCAGATAAAGCATTGTATATAGCAAAGGAAACAGGAAAAGACAAGGTAGTTATCCAAAATACTCTCCTTGTTAGCGAATAAAAAAGGTGTTCTGCCTCTCATGAAGAAGGGCAGGACACCTTTTTATATTTGGAAGTACATCCCGATTTATTTTATAAACTTAACTAATGTAGATACAAAAATCTCTAAATATTTTTGATCTAATTCATCAAATCTATTCTTTTCTGGAGAGTCAATATCAAGGACGCCTATTAAAGTACCGTCTTCCTTGACTAATGGGATGACGATTTCGGATTGAGAGGCTGCGTCACAGGCAATATGACCTGGAAATTGATGAACATCTTCAACTCTTACTGTTTCTTTATTAAAGGCTGCGGTACCACAAACACCTTTTCCCAATGGAATACGGACACAAGCAGGTAAGCCTTGGAATGGTCCAAGAACAAGCTCATTGTCTTCAACTAGATAAAAGCCCACCCAGTTGGTTTTTTCTAGAAATTGATTTAATAATGCTGATGCATTAGAAAGATTTGCAATTGTATTATGTTCTCCCTCTAATAAAGCACGTAATTGTTTTTCAACTAATTGGTACTGTTCTTCTCGTTTACCTTTATATGTTTCGACGCTAAACATGTATATCACCAATCTTTCTCATTTTTTATGTTGTTTTTTGACGATAAATACAGAAGGAACCCATACTTTGTCGGTAATCTTTTAAAGGATTCTCCCTATTTATAAAGAAGTGTAAGGAATAGCATATTTGTAGATTTAATGGCTGTTCTCCAAAATACTGATATGGAAACTCATACACACTCTTCCTTGAAAAAACAGTCTTTATCATAAAGCGAAGTTTTTAATAATTCAACCATACTTTTTAAGGATTCGCAACAGAAAAGAGGTTAGGCTAGATGAAAGAAATTTCAACAAGGGATGCCATTGTAGAAGCTGCCATTTCGTTATTTAATCAGAAAGGTTATCATGGTACTTCTATCCGAGATATAGCTGGGCTGGCTAAAGTGAATACAGCAAATATTTCCTATTATTTTAATGGTAAGCAAGGATTGTTAGAATATTGTTATATGAATTTTTTCGAAACCTATTTAGAATTGTTAGAACAAGTTTATTTACAATCCTGCAATCCAACGGAAAAGTTAAAAAAATTAGTAGACAGTATTATCACCTATCAATGCAAAAATCCTCAATTAACCAGATTTATATTAAGAGAAGTTACGATTGATTCACAAGTTGTAAGGGAAATAATGTCGACTTATTATGTGAAAGAAAGATATATCTTTACACAAATTTTGGAAAAAGGGATAGAGAAAAAAGAATTTAGGAAACAGTCTATTTCCTATAGTATCATTCAATTAAAAGGGCTACTCTCCATGCCTTTTATTCACTCTTTCTATGTTACCGAGGTTCTTCATATTTTTCTAAATGAAGATTATTTCAAAAGAAAATATTCAGAAGAGATCCATCGATGGATACATGACGTTGTTTGTATGAATGAAAATGAATTATCGATTATTCCATAACATAACGTTCCGGCCTTGTCCTAAATCTTTTGCCTGGTGAGCATCAGAACCATATACTAAGGGGATACCACGTTTAACCGCTTCTTCAGCTATCCACTTTGAAGGATATGGTTCTTTGCAATATGGCTTATTTACTCCTGCTCCGTTATAATCCAGTTCATAATTGTTATTTTTCACTTCGTCTAAAATGGTGAGTATAACAGTTTGAAAGTCTTGGTCAATGGGATACAAATGCTGGAATTTATGTATCAGCGTCATATGACCTATTCGTTTTGGTTTGTTAGGACCTAAGTCTGCTTGAATCGATTTCAAAAGTGTTTGGTAATAAGTAGCATATACTTTTGATATTCCTCCGTACTGCTCTACAATATTTCCAAAAAGCTCGGGGCTGTAATCGACACAATCATAGTGATTGTTTAAAGGATTTTTCAGGAAGTGTACACTTAAAATGCTGTCGTCTAATAAATGACCCCAATCTGCTAGAAAGTTTTTTATTTCTAGTTCAAATCCCTCCATATAATCAATTTCTAGTCCTACATTTATCTTGATTGTTTCTTCATATTCTGCTTTGATACACTGTATTTCTTTTAAATAAATGGGTAATGTTTCGATTGTTATACTGCTGTCTTGCGTTGGTGTTGTATCGATAAACCCTTCTGGTAAGGGGGCGTGCTCGGTAAATGTCATTTCTTTATAACCAAGGGCTAATGCCTGTTCTACGTATTGTTTAAGAGAATCTTTAGAACCATGTGGACAAAATGGAGTATGGATATGTCCGTCTTTTTGCATGGGAATAATCACCCTTTCTATATTTGCTAATATTGATATATACCTAATATAGCAGGAAGACTAATAAAGAAGTAGTTATACGTGTTATTTTTGAAAAATACTTATATAATTTAAGTTATCTAGCGAACTTTGAAAAAAGTAAACGAAATTATGAAAAAAACGTAAAATAATAGTCAAAAAATGTCGTTTACATGTTATCATAAATACAAAGAAATTTACCTGCAAAAAGGGAGATATCTAATATAGCTTAAAACATTTTGCTTGGATTTTGAAAAAGTAATCTTTTTTTTACGGCAGTTACCTTTATGCGTATTATTTTTGTGGAATACTGCTCTTTACTATTAGATAATTATTAGCTTAATTAAAATAGATACGGAATTATGGCCGGTGTATGAACAGGGGGCTTCAAATGAATTACATAATTGGTGGAATAGGTTTAGTTATTTGCCTATTTGTAGCGGGATATTTTATTAAACGAAAATATTATAATGGTGTCGATGAATTAGAAAATTGGAAAATAGACATGATGAATCGTCCCGTATTAGAAGAGCTTGCAAAGGTTAAACAATTGAATATGATTGGACAAACCGAAGAGTTGTTCGAAAGATGGAGAAAAGAATGGGATGACATTGTTACTACCGAATTGCCTACTATTGAGGAATTGCTTTTTGATACGGAAAATTATATTGATAAATATAACTTTCCGAAAGCCAAGAAGACACAAGATACTATTCGCTTTAAAATGGAAAGTGTAGATAAAAGAATTGATACTATATTAGAAGAACTTAATAATCTAGTTGGTAGTGAAGAAAAGAACAGATCGGAAATTGAAGAACTTAAAGAATCCTACCGTGTCAGCAAAAAAAATCTTTTAGCACATCGTCATACTTATGGTGAGACAGAGAAAAAGATTGAAACAATGCTTCACGAAGTTGCGGAATTATTTATAACTTATGATGAAAAAACGAATAATGGGGATTATTTGGAAGCAAGAGAGATTGTTTATAAAATGCAAGAACGTTTAACAACGATTACTTATCTGATGGAAAAAATTCCTCCATTACTGATTGAATGTCAGACAAAATTGCCAGAACAACTTGATGAGTTAAAAGATGGCTATGTAGATATGTTGGAGCAAGGATACATCTTGGAACATTTGCAAATGGAAGAAGCAATCGAAAACTTAATGAATGAACTTGCATCAACTGAAAATGATTTAAGAGAAGGAAAAGTTGAGGCAGTAGAAAAGGTTATTGCAGAAATACAGGAAAAGCTGGATTTGCTATATGATTTATTAGAAAAAGAAGTACTTGCAAAAAATTATTGTAGTAATAATATCAACGTAACCAAGGAAATCTTAGAAGATGTTCAGCAAGGAAACGCACAGCTTCAAGTAGAAGTTGGATTATTGCAGACAAACTATAATCTAGATAATGAAGATATTGAACTGCAATTTAAGCTTGAGAAGAAATTAAATCATCTCTATAAGCAATATGAAGTATTAGAACATAAGCTCTTGACTGAATCAGCAGCACATACTCTGTTGGGAGAAGAACTTAAGGAACTGAAAGGGCAATTAGAAAATGCCTCTTTAGAACAAAAAGAATTATTTGATAGGCTGCATGCTCTACGTAAAGATGAAGTTTCTGCACATAATCGTATAAGAGAACTAAGTAAACAAGTGGCAGAAGCTATTAGAAGTGTTACTAATAGCAATTTGCCAGGTGTGACAGATGAGTATAATGAGCTAGTACGAGAAGCAAAAGAAAGTATTGATGAAGCAAAAAGAATGTTAGATCGAACACCATTAAATATGGTTGAAGTGAAGAACATAATAGAAGTGACAGAAGAAAAAGTGACGGTGCTAGTTAATGCAACACTTGAATTGGTAGAAACCGTTTATTTAGCAGAGAAAATCATTCAATATGGGAACAGGTATCGTCGCCAATATCAAAAAGTCCATCAAGGCTTATTAGAGGCAGAAGCACATTTTAGAAATTATCGCTATAAAGAAGCATTGCAATATGCTGCAGCAACCATTGAAGAGATAGAGCCTGGAAGTACTAATAAGATTCAAGCTTGGTCACATGAATGGAAAGAAAATGAAAAGTAATGATGAGTAACATCTAATTCCATTATAAGTAGAAAAAAGTCTGAGGGACATGTCTCAGACTTTTTTTGTGGAAAGCGAAAAATTTCTCCGGTTATGGAAAGAGTTAACATTTTATTTCCAGTAAGAATAGATATAATGAATTTTTATGAAGCTTATTCTTTTATTTGAAAAAGTTTTTTGGTAGCATAATAAAGTGAAACTTCGATTAGTGAATATTATTCCGCTTTATAGAGGATAAAGTAGAGAGTTAAAGACGTAACAATTATAACGTTATGTGAGTGAAAATGATTGTCGCTAAAGGAAAAGCGGATTAACGAATTTTTATAATGGAAAGGAAATTCCAATGTAATGATATATTTAGATAATAGTGCAACAACTAAGCCTTTTCCAGAGGTTATTGAGTCTTTTACGACTGTATCCCAAAAATATTTTGGAAATCCATCCTCAATCCATCGAATAGGAATGGAATCAGAGAAGCTGTTAATACAAGCAAGAGAACAAATTGCGGGACTTTTAGAAGTGAAAAGCAATGAAGTATTTTTTACCTCAGGTGGTACAGAAGGAAATAATACCGTTTTAAAAGGAATTGCTCGTTCATATAAAAGTAGAGGGAATCATATTATTACCACAGCAATTGAACATGATTCCATTCACAAAGTAATGGAGCAATTAGAAGATGACGGTTTCACTATTTCTTATGTCCCTGTCGATGAGTTTGGTCAAGTATCAATCGAGGATATAATCAAAAATATACGCAAAGAAACCATCCTTGTTTCTATTATGCATGTAAATAATGAAATAGGATCTATTCAGCCAGTTGAGGAAATCGGTAAACGATTAACCAATTATCCAAATATATTTTTTCATGTAGATGGTGTTCAAGGAATTGGGAAAAAAGCCCTCTCAATAAATAAGGCAAACATAGATGCTTATACCATTTCTGCCCATAAATTTCATGGCTTAAAAGGAAATGGGGTTTTATATATAAAAGAAGGAAAAAGAATAGAACCTTTATTGGCAGGTGGCGGGCAAGAGAATACTTTTCGCAGCGGAACGGAGAATGTTGCTGGTGCAGTTGCTACTGCCAAGGCATTACGAATGCAGCTGCAAAATCAAAAAGAGAAACTGCCTATTCTGAAACAGTTGAATGTTTATTTGCGTGAGGAATTATCTAAGATAGAAGGTATCTCCATTCATACGCCAGCAGCAGAGAAAAGTGTACCTCATATTGTTAACTTCTCCATCGAAGGAATAAAGGCAGAAGTATTTGTTCATGCATTAGAAGAACGTGATATATATATATCCACTACAAGTGCCTGTTCATCAAAGACAAATAAAATTAGTAAAACATTATTAGGAATAGGAGTACCAGAACAGCTTGCAGAAAGCTCGTTCCGAATTAGCTTATCCTATGAGAATACAATAGAAGAAATGGAAAGCGTAATTGCAGCTATAAAAGATATTCAGGAATGGTTGAGAGGGGTAATGAAGTGAAATATGATCGTATTTTAATACGTTATGGAGAGCTATCTACGAAGGGGAGAAACAGAAAGCAATTTGTAGATAAACTAAAACGAACAATTGCAAAGTCTCTAGAGGGCTATCCATCTGTTTCAATTGAAGCAAAAAGAGAAAGAATGTATGTAATGTTAAATGGTGAAAAGGAAGAGGAAATTTCTAAAGTGCTTAAAAACATCTTTGGTATTCAATCCTTTAGCCCAGCAGTAAAGCTTGAGCGGGATATAGAGAAAGTAAAAGCAGCTGCTTTAGATATTGTTTCTTCTTTATATAAAGAGGGATGTACCTTTAAAATAAGTGCAAGACGAGCTGACAAAGAATTTGAACTAGATACAAATGAAATTAATCAGGCGATTGGTGGGCATTTGCTAAAAAATATCTCTGGTTTAAAAGTTGATGTTAAAAATCCTGATATAAATGTTCAGATTGAAGTTAGAACAGAAGCAATCTATCTTTCCTGTGAAAATATTCCAGGGGCGGGGGGGCTTCCTTCAGGAACGAGCGGGAAAGCAATGCTAATGTTATCTGGTGGATTAGATAGCCCGGTAGCAGGATATTTATCTATGAAAAGAGGATTAGAAGTTGAAGGGGTACACTTCTTTAGTCCTCCGTTTACAAGTGAAAGAGCAAAACAAAAAGTAATTGATATTTCGGAAAAGCTTGCAAGTTTTAATGGTCACTTTGTGTTGCATATTGTTCCATTTACAACTATTCAGCAGTTAATTCATAAGCAGATTCCAGAAAATTATACAATGACCGCAACGAGAAGAATTATGCTAAGAATAACAGATGAAATTCGCAGAAGAAAAGAAGCGCTGGCTATTATCACGGGCGAAAGCTTAGGGCAAGTTGCTAGTCAGACATTAGAGAGTATGTATGCAATCAACGATGTAACAAACACACCTATTTTAAGACCTTTAATAACTACAGATAAAACAGAAATAATCGAATGGGCAAAAAAAATTGATACACATGATATCTCTATTCGTCCATATGAGGATTGCTGCACGGTATTTGTGCCGGCATCGCCTAAGACTAAACCAAAAAAAGAAAAAATACAATATTATGAAAGCTTTACTGACTTTGAACCATTGATTGAAGAAGCAGTTAATCATATTGAAACGATTATCCTTAAAAGGGAAGAGAAGAAGAAGGAGACCGAAATAGATTCACTTTTTTAAAGTGTTTTGCATGACCGCCATAAGGGAGAAGTGGTATGATACAAAAATTTCCTGTTTTTTTGTGAACAATTACCAGTAAAAAGAACGAATGAATGCTATGTGTATTACACATTCTATTATCACAAGGAGGTGATACACATGGCAAGCAGCAACAATTCAAATCAATTATTAGTACCTGGGGTTTCTCAAGCTCTAGATCAAATGAAATATGAAATTGCTACTGAGTTTGGTGTAAACTTAGGTGCTGAAACAACTTCTCGTGCTAACGGTTCTGTTGGTGGTGAGATCACTAAACGTTTAGTGCAAATGGCTGAACAACAATTAGGCGGCGGTTTCTCTAAATAATTGAATAGTAATGGCTACAAGAAGCAAGGCATCATGCCTTGCTTCTTCTTTATGTAGGCCTATTTTTTGCTTTTATTGGTAAAAGATTGGCTCCTTAAAGGAACGAAATTTAATTAATTCAAAAATTGGAGATAGGGTAGTATAATGGGTTAAGTATTTACTTTTAGAAACAGGAGGAGACTACATATGCGGACGGAGGATTTAATTGCTCCAGAACAATATAATTTTGTTTCGGAGATTGAGAAATTTGCCCAAAATACAGATAGACTTGCTTTAAAATGGGAGAATGAAGAGGGCGAAACAAAGGAAGTTACTTATTCCTCCTTAATGAAAGCAGCAAATAGAATAGGAAATGTTTTCAAAGAAGAGGGCCTACAAAAAGGAGATGTTGTTCTTGTTATTGTTCCAAGGATAATAGAAGCCTATCAGGTATACTTAGCAGCTTTAAAACTGGGAATAACTGTCCTTCCAAGTTCAGAAATGCTTCGCGCAAAAGATTTACAATATCGCATTAAGCATGGAGAAGTAAAAGGGGTAGTTAGCTATTATCCATTTTTAGAGGAATTAGAATTAGTGGAAGAAATACATACTATTAAACGTTTTGTATTAGGTGAAGCAAAAGAAGGTTGGATGCTTTTAGATGAGCGAGTACTGGAGGTTTCAGATGAACTAGAACTGGTAAGTACACATAAGTCAGATACAGCATTTATTTCCTATACATCAGGAACAACTGGAAATCCAAAAGGTGTCGTACATACGCATGGTTGGGCATATGCTCACCTCAGAACAGCAGCACCAAATTGGCTGAATATTGAAGAAGGTGACCTTGTATGGGCAACGGCAGGTCCAGGATGGCAGAAATGGGTTTGGAGCCCACTATTATCTGTTTTAGGATCTGGTGCAATTGGACTAGTCTATCATGGAAGATTCAACCCGGATAAATATCTGCAGCTTTTGGAGAAATATGAAGTAAATGTTTTTTGCTGTACGCCAACAGAGTATCGCTTAATGGCAAAAGTGGAAGATATTCAAAAGTATCAATTAGATCAATTACGAAGCGCAGTTTCTGCTGGAGAACCACTAAATAGAGAAGTTATTGATGTATTTAAAGCGAATTTCCAACTAGATGTCCGTGATGGATATGGACAAACGGAAAATACGTTATTAGTAGGGATCACAAAGGGAGTAGAATTACGCCCTGGATCTATGGGGAAACCAACTCCAGGAAATAGCGTCGAAATCATAAATGAAGATGGAGAAATTTGTTCAGTAGGGGAAGTTGGAGATATCGCAGTACACAAAGATACTCCTGCATTATTTAAAGAATATTTAAAAGAACCAGAAAGAACAAAAAATCAATTCCGTGGAGATTACTATATCACTGGTGATCGTGCTAAGAAAGATGAGGATGGTTACTTTTGGTTCGAAGGCAGAAGAGATGATATTATTATTAGCTCTGGCTACACGATTGGACCTTTTGAAGTAGAAGATGCTTTAGTTAAGCATAAAGCAGTTAAAGAGTGTGCGGTAGTGGCAAGTCCAGACCCAATTAGAGGAAATGTCGTGAAAGCATTTATAGTTCTTCGAGATAAAATAGAAGGAACAGAAGAATTAATAAAAGAACTGCAAACACATGTAAAAAAATTAACGGCTCCATATAAGTATCCACGTAAAATCGAATTTATGGAAGAATTGCCTAAAACGACTTCAGGGAAAATTAGAAGAGTGGAATTACGAGAGAAAGAAGAGCGTAGCAACTAAAGAAGAAAATAAACTTCTCGTTCTCAAAACAGAGTGCGAAAGGTATTAAAAAGGGCACTAAAGTTAGTGTCCTTTTTAATAAAACAGAACTGATGATTTATAGAGTTTATTGCCATTCAATCGAAATTTAAGATAGTAGGAGGATTTGCATGGGGAAACTGATTTATGGTGGGAAGATGTATACGCTTAAAGAGGAAGGACAAGTAGTTGAGGCAATTTTTACAGAGGAGCAATATATCGTGGATTTCGGCGATAAAAAGTACTTGGAAGAAAAATACGAAGGAAGGATACAAGAAAAAATAGACTTAGAAGGTGAAGTTCTCCTTCCGGGATTTGTAGATAGTCATATGCACCTAGTTGGGCATGGGGAAAAGCTATTAAGATTAAATTTATCCACTTGCACATCAAAAGAGGAAGCTTTGCGGTTGCTAGCTAATTATGCAGAGAATATAGAAGAAGGGCAATGGATTATAGGAGATGGATGGAATGAAAATATGTGGCAGGAGCAACAGGTACTGACTTCTATAGATATTGATCAGTATGTTCCAAACCATCCAGTCCTCCTAAATCGTATATGTAAGCATGCAATCGCAGTAAATTCATATGCTTTAAAAATTGCCAATATTACAAATGATACTTCCTCTCCAATTGGTGGAGTTATGGAGAAGGATGAGGAAGGCACGATTATTGGAGTTTTTAAAGATCAAGCACAAGAGTTAATAACAAGAGTCTTGCCTAAAGTAACCGATGAATATGTGGAAAGAGCATTGCGAGCAGGTATTAAAGATGCCTATAAGTTAGGACTAACTGGAGCTCATACTGAAGACTTACACTATTATCATGGCTATGAAGGAACATATCGTTCCTATAAAAAAGTAATCGAAGAAGAAGGAAATCACTTTAGAGCCCATTTGCTTGTGCATCATGAAGTATTTGATGAGATGATACATGATGGTGGGAAATATCTAGGTGGTACCGAATGGGTGGAGCTTGGCAGTATGAAAATATTTGCTGATGGTGCTTTTGGTGGAAGAACCGCTCTTTTAAGTAGACCATACCTTGATGATCCTTCAACAAATGGAGTAAGCATTTTTTCACAAGAACAATTAAATGAATTAGTAGAAAAGGCAAGGAAGAGAGAAGTTCCGATTGCTGTACATGCAATAGGCGATGCAGCTTTTGAAATGGTCTTACAAGCTATTGAACAACATCCTTTACAAGGATTTGGAAGAGATCGCCTTATTCATGCAACGATGCTTCGCAAGGATTTAATGGAACGTATGAAAGACTTGCCGTTAATATTAGATATCCAGCCTAGCTTTGTAACTTCAGACTTTCCTTGGGTAATAGATAGACTGGGGAAAGAAAATCTAGCTTATTGTTATGCCTGGAAAACATTATTAAAAGAGGGATTACATTGTGCAGGAGGTTCTGATGCCCCAATTGAAAGTGCAAATCCTTTAGTAGGAATTCAAGCAGCTATTACAAGAACTAATGCAGAAGACATAGAAGGAAACGGATACCTTCCAGAAGAGGCGTTAACAGTATATGAAGCAGTGAGCCTTTATACAAAAGGAAGTGCTTATGCCATTTGTCATGAAGAAGATCGAGGGAAAATTGAAAAAGGCTATTTAGCAGATTTTACTGTATTGAATAAAGATATTTTTGAAGTAAGTCCAAGTGAAATAGATAAAATAGAAGTAACAAAAACAATTGTTGGAAATGAAATAATGTATGATCGATTAAAGTAATAACAAGTGAAAGAGGCAGGGACATAAGTATTTCAACCAACAACAAACACGAACTATAATGTAATTAGATTACATTATAGTTCGTGTTTATTTTTTAGAAAAAGGTTTAAAAACGAAGTGAAATGGAGCAGAGGACGCTCGACTTTTGCGAGAATTAGAGAAGCTTTAGAACCAGCAACGCAGTGATGAGGGCACTGAAAAAGTATAGTTTTTCCAAATTAAATAAGAATTTATTTATTTGAAAGCGAATATTAAGTTGGTTTGGAGAGGTGACCGCTTAACTCCTATGGGAGCAGCGAGAAAGTCCGAGACCCTGCAGGAGCGGAGCGACGAAGCGGCTCAGCGCTCGCCCCAATGAGTCATGTGGTCACCTCGGAAAACAATTTGCACATCTAAGTTTAAAAGGCGGTTACGACCAATCATCAATAGCTATCTGTTTTTCAGTGGTCGCGTAGTGAGGCTCAGCTTCCTCTCCGGCGTATCCGTGCATCTGTAGCACAATGAACGACTTATTTTATACACTTAACTATATTTAAAAACATAGATAAAGTAGCATTATTTAAGAGCTAAATTAGAGATTGTTCGTCTTTAAAGATTAGTTATTTAGTTTTGTCCCAGTCTCTTTTGGCTGGATTTGACAAACATTTCTAAAAAAGATTGCCAGTTACCAAAATAATATATATAATATGGAATATTTCGAATATGGAAAGAAGCGATGAAGATGGAGAAAAACAACATTAAAAACGGGGTAATATTTGCTGGTATATCTTACTTAATATGGGGACTATTCCCGATATATTGGAAGCATCTGCAAGGAGTTGGGGCAGATGAAATTCTCGCAAATCGAATTTTTTGGTCATTTATTTTTATGTGCATTTTACTAACATTTACTCGTAAATGGGAATTATTCTTTCAAACATTAAAATCATTTAAGCACCAGAAAAGACAGGGTATCATGCTGTTTATTGCATCTATATTAGTAAGCTGCAATTGGTTTATCTACATTTGGGCTGTAAATGCGAATAAAATAATCGAAACGAGTCTAGGGTATTATATAAATCCACTGGTAAGTGTATTATTAGGCATTTTTGTAATGAAAGAGAAATTGTCTAAAATACAGTATGTTTCTGTAGGATTAGCTGCGATTGGAGTTTGTTTTATTACTTTTGCTCATGGAGCATTTCCATGGATTGCTATTTCATTAGCATTAACATTTGGCTTATATGGATTAACAAAGAAATTAATCAAAATTAATTCGGATGTAGGATTAACCTTGGAAACCATGTTTATTACTCCATTTGCCTTAATGTATATTGGCTATTTATTTTTAAAAGGAGATCATGCATTTTTAGCTGTATCTACTAGTTTAGACTTCTTATTAATTATTTCTGGTGTGTTAACAGCAGTGCCATTGTTGTTTTTTGCAAAAGGAGCGCAAAGGATTCCGCTATCCATGCTCGGGTTCATTCAATATTTAACACCTACATTAACACTAATACTTGGAGTATTCGTTTATCATGAACCATTTACTACCTCTCATTTATTGGCATTTATATTTATTTGGTCAGCATTATCCATTTATTCTTTATCACAAACAAAACTATTCTCTAATTCAAAAAAGCAACAGCAAGCAAAGGGAATAGCGTAAAGAATCTTTTAAGTAATCCGACATTTTCCTGAAACAATATCGGTACTTATACGTATAAGAAATAGAAAGAAATAATAGGGGGTTATAAGTAATGAGTGGAAAACGTTGGGCAGCTTTAGGGATAGCTGGTATTATTTTTGTCTTTTCCATTATTACCAGTATGGTATCTGTAGCGTTCACAACGGACGTAGAAGATTTATTTGGACAATTTCTTAGTGAAGGGGAAGGACCATATGTAGAAGAATACATAGAGGACGGAGATTTCTCTGAGAAGATAGTTGTACTGGAAGTGTCTGGGACCATTCAAGATACTGGAGATGCCGAATCTCTTTTTTCGACTGTAGGTTATAATCATACTTCCTTTATCGAAAAATTAAATTACATAAAAGAGGATCCTAGTGTAAAAGGTGTAATTTTGAAAGTGAATTCTCCTGGTGGAGGAGTTGTAGAAAGTGCACAAATCCATGATAAATTAGTAGAAATTCAAAAAGAATCAAAAAAACCAATATACGTATCAATGGGATCTATGGCAGCGTCTGGAGGGTACTACATTTCTGCACCTGCTGATAAAATTTTTGCTAGTCCGGAAACATTAACAGGCTCACTTGGAGTTATTATGAGTGGATATAATTTCGAAGGGCTGGCTGAAAAGTATGGAGTAGAGTTTGTCACAATTAAGAGTGGGAAATATAAGGATATCATGAGTTCTACAAGAGAAATGACAGAGGATGAAAGAGAGATTTTACAAAATTTAATTGATAATTCTTATGCCGGTTTTGTTAAGGTTATTGCTGATGGTCGAGGAATGACAGAGGCAGAAGTGAAGAAAATCGCTGATGGACGGATTTACGATGGTAGACAGGCGAAGGAACTAAATTTAATCGACGATTTTGGCTATTTTGATGATGTAGTAGAACAGATGAAAAATGACTATGATTTAAAGGACGCAGCTGTCGTTACCTATACCGACAATACTGGTTTTGCTTCCCTATTTGGAATGACTGCCAAAAAATTAATTACAAGTGAGGATAAAGAATTAGCAAATATACTAAAGATTGTCACCAATGCTAACTCGCCTCGACTAATGTATTTATATGCAGAATAGGAGGGGGACAAATGAGTAATAACCGTGAAAATATAGAATCAGAATCTTCCCTGAAGGACGAGGAACTATCCGAATTAACGGTATCATTAAATGAAACCGTTGAATCAAAGGAACAAAATCTGAATGTTGGTGATAGTAAGTTAGATTCTAAAGGCAAAGTTTCGTATGTATATGCCGGCTTTTGGATGCGCTTTTGGGCTTATTTAGCAGATATAGTGATTGTATCGAGCGTTAATCGTATTCTTATTTATCCGATTTTAAGAATAATAGATGTACCGTTACATGAATCGAGTATTTTTTCTACCGTTAACATTTGTACGGCCATTACGTTTTATTTATATTTTGTTTTAATGACACTGTTTTTAAAACAAACGTTAGGAAAGATGATTTTTGGCTTGAAGGTTATACCGATGAACAAAGAAAGATTAACATGGGACACTATCCTTTTCCGTGAATGGATTGGTCGATTTATCTCTGGCAGCTTTATTATTTTATATGCGCTAGTTGCCTTCTTGCCGAAGAAACAAGGTCTTCATGATTTATTTGCTGATACAGCAGTCATTCATGATCGATAATAGGAACCGAGGTTGGGACATAAGTTTTAACTAATAATAAAAACGGACATTTATGCAGTTGGTATGCATTAGTGTTCGTTTTTTGTGTTTTGGAAAGATGATTTTTAAAAAAGTAAATTGGTTATTTCGTTTTGTCACATCCTAGTTTTTATTTTTGAATACTAATTCCATAGCATAGAAAAGAATCAGGAAGAAATAGGTTTATTTTTTCATATTTTATCCAATAATAATAGGCTGAAGGGAAGTGTTACCAAAGTGAAAGTTCTTTCCATAATTGGTCTTATTATTGGTGCTCTTTTTTTAGTGCTTATTTTTCTGTGTTTTTTAAAATTAACGATACATATACGCTATTATCATAAGAAAGATAATGATGATTTAAAGATAGAGCTTCGAGCATTGTTTGGACTCATAAAATACAAAAAAACCATTCCTTTGATAAAAATAGATGAGGACTCTCCAACACTGGTGATGAAAGAGGAGACGGAATTACAGGGTAAACAGGAAACTGTAGAGGAAACAAAGCAATTTTCCGCCTCTGATTTATTAATTTTTTTATCTAATTTAAAAGAATTATTAAACCATGTTGTACAGTTTCATCGCATAGTAAGGTCATTTTTAGCAAAACTAACAATTAAGCATATCGAATGGAGCTCGATTGTTGGTCTAGGAGATGCAGCACATACTGGAATGATTTCTGGTGCTATTTGGGCTGTTAAAGGAAGTATTATTGGCATTATTAGTAATTATATGAAGCTTAAAGACATGCCCAAAATCAACATATATCCACAATTTCAAGGAATGGCCTCTGAAACATTATTTTCTTGTATGATTCAATTTCGGATAGGGCATGCTATGATGGCAGGAATTAAACTGGTTAAATATTGGAAAGATGGTTTTCCAAAGTTTAAAACAAGTGAACCATCTATTCCAAGTAAACAATAGCAATGGAGGAATGGGAAAATGTCAGATCATCCAATTCAAGGCTTAATGACAACTGCAATGGAAAACTTAAAAGAAATGATTGATGTCAATACGATTATTGGCGATCCTGTTGAAACACCTGATGGCAGTGTCATCTTAACCGTATCTAAAGTGGGATTTGGATTTGCTGCTGGTGGTAGTGAATTCACACTTGAAAATCATTCATTAAATGATTCGTTGACTAAACATCCTTTTGGAGGGGGAAGTGGTGGGGGAGTAAGTATTACTCCAATTGCTTTTCTTATTGTAAATGGTGAGGGCGTAAAAATGGTGCACTTAGATGAAAGTACCCATCTATACGAAAAAATATTGGACATTGCTCCACAAGCTGTTGATAAGATTCAACAAATGTTCGCTAAAAAAGATTCATCTTCTGAATCAAGCAACAACAACGCTCACACAAACCAGCCGAAAGAAGATATTGAGTTTTAAAAAAATCAATTAGATGTAGTTTAAACGAGTTCACACAAAATAGTGGACTCGTTTCCTTTTTTTTATAAAAAAAGCCAATTATATTTCTTAAGAAAGTACGTTTTTTTTGCAAATAAAAAAAACTATCGATATGATGGTAGTAAATACATAGAATGAAATCGAAAATGGAGGAGAGGCAATGGCAAATATAACGTTTAAGCATAACCCGGTAACATTGATTGGAAATGAAGTGAAAGTCGGAGACAAAGCTCCAGATTTTACCGTGTTAGCAAATGATATGTCAGAGGTAACATTAGCAAGCTCAAAGGGAAAGGTCCGCCTTTTTAGTGTTATCCCTTCTATTGATACAGGTGTTTGTGATACTCAAACAAGAAAATTTAATGAGGAAGCAGCTAGACTTGAGAATGTGGAGATAATAACAGTAAGTGCTGATTTACCTTTCGCTCAAAGAAGATGGTGTGCTGCAAGTGGCTTGGACAATGTTATTACTGTATCAGATCACAGGGATTTATCTTTTGGAGAATCATATGGTGTGGCGATGAAAGAATTGCGATTGTTAGCTCGTGCTATTTTTGTTGTTGATTCAACTGATACTGTAACTTACGTTGAATATGTTAGTGAGGGCAGCAACCATCCGAACTACGAGGCAGCGATAGCAGCAGTGAAAGCAGCGAAATAACGATAATAACTTATAGGTAATACAATCGATTATCTGGTTAAATTTTTAACCGTATGATAAGCTAGAGTTTGGCCTTCTATATAAAGGACAGGCTCTTTTTATTTGGATGTATCCTATTATGCAAAATTCAGAGATAGTTATGTAACGGAAAATTTATGTTTAGAAATCTACAATAAATTAGGTGATAATAGATGAACATTTCTCCAGTAGAAGAATTATTTACAGTATTTAATGAAACAGCATTAATTATTCAAGAAGAATTGGAATATACGTATTTAGAATCATTAGCTTTAACAGGAGAAAATATCTTTCAAGAAGCTATATTACAGGAAGAATTAAGTGAATTAAGTAAGAAAAGATTAAGAAATGCCTATAAAGAAATCAAATTGGCCAAATACACAAAAGAAGAAATTCGCAAAGCTTTTCAACTTGTCATTTTAAAAGGGATGAAAGAAAATACACAACCAAATCATCAAATGACACCTGATTCTATCGGCATTCTTTTTGGCTATTTAGTGCAAAAGTTTTGTACGAAAGTGGAACTGCGTTTGTTAGATTTAGCGGTTGGAACCGGTAATTTATTAACTACTGTTATGAATCACCAGCAAGGGAAGAATATAGCTGCATATGGTGTAGATATTGATGACTTATTATTACAACTAGCACTTGTAAATGCAAATCTACAGGAACAGCCAATTGAATTTTTTAACCAGGATAGTTTAGAGCATTTATTTATTGATCCAGTAGATGTTGTTGTAAGTGATTTACCAGTTGGTTATTATCCGAATGATGTTCGTTCTAATGAATTTAAAGTCAAATCAAATAATGGGCATACATATGCACATCATTTATTTATAGAGCAAAGCATGAATTATCTAAAACCAGGTGGCTATGCATTCTTCGTTATACCAAACAATTTATTTGAATCCGAACAAGCTGCAAATCTGCATGATTATATTAAAGAAGAAGTACACATACAGGGGATTATGCAATTGCCGGAAACGCTTTTCAAAAATAAACAGTCGGCAAAAAGTATATTGATTCTGCAGAAAAAGGGGAATAATATAGTTGCACCGAAACAAGTTTTACTTGCAAAAGTGCCTAGCTTCTCCAATATGCGTGGAATGGAACAGGTTTTAAGCGAATTGGACACATGGATTCAATCAAATAAAAAAGCATAACAACATAAATTTCTGTATAAGTGTTATAAAACAGATTTCTTCTATTGTATAGAAGAATATCGACGTAAATATGTCTTTTTTTCGAAAAATCGACGAAATTCTAAAAAAAAATGAATAACTGGGCATAATGTGCTTGAAATGTTTCTAGTAGAATGTTTTAATGAAAAACTGAAAGAAGTAAATATTGTCTGTTGTATGATTCGAACTGTTCAATGTCAGACAAAGTAAATAAAAGTTGTTATACAAAAGGGGAGTAAAACATTTTATGGCAAAAGTTATTGCGATTAATGCTGGTAGTTCTTCATTAAAATTTCAATTGTTTGAAATGCCAAGTGAAGAAGTAATTACAAAAGGTTTAATAGAGCGAATTGGGTTAAATGATGCTGTTTTTAATATTTCTGTTAACGGTGAAAAAATCCAAGAAATCACAGAAATTCCTGATCATGATGTTGCGGTTAAAATCCTTTTAGGAAAGTTAACAGAGCTAGGTATCATTGCATCATTAGATGAAATCGAAGGAATTGGTCATCGTGTCGTTCATGGTGGGGAAGAATTTGCTGATTCAGCATTAATTACAGATGAAGTTATCGCTAAAATTGATACTTTATCTGAATTAGCACCTTTACACAATCCTGCTAACTTAACTGGTATTACTGCATTCCAACATGTATTGCCAAATGTTCCAGCTGTAGCAGTTTTTGATACAGCGTTCCATCAAACAATGCCTGAAAAATCTTATTTATACAGCCTTCCATATGAATATTACGAGCAATATGGAATTCGTAAATATGGTTTCCACGGGACAAGCCATAAGTATGTTTCTCAACGTGCGGCTGAATTATTAGGTCGTCCTATTGACCAATTACGTTTAATTTCTTGTCACTTAGGAAATGGTGCAAGTATTGCAGCTATTGAAGGCGGGAAGTCTATGGATACTTCTATGGGATTCACTCCTCTTGCTGGTGTTACAATGGGAACTCGTTCTGGTAATATTGATCCTGCATTAATTCCATTTATCATGGAAAAAACAGATCAATCTGCTGACGAAGTGTTACAAGTGTTAAATAAGAAGAGTGGACTTTTAGGAATCTCTGGTTTCTCAAGTGATTTACGTGATATCACAGAGCAAGCAAAAGAAGGCAACGATCGTGCTGAGCTTGCATTACAAATATTTGCAGATAACATCCATAAATATATTGGATCATATGCATCAGGTATGAATGGTGTAGATGCAATTATCTTCACAGCTGGTATTGGTGAAAATAGTGAAATCGTTCGTGCTAGAGTACTACAAGGTCTTGAATTCATGGGCGTTTACTGGGATCCAACACTAAATAAAATTTCTGGGGAAGAGTCATTTATTAACTATCCACACTCTCCAGTAAAAGTAATGGTCATTCCAACAAATGAGGAAGTAATGATTGCAAGAGACGTTTGTAGATTTGCTGGAATTTAAGTTAACTATAGACATGTAAGGTTTGTAACCATTATCTAATAAAAAGACAATCTTTTCGTAGAACAGATGCGAGGAAGATTGTCTTTTTTCTGCTAAGCTAAAACGACTACCTTTCAAATGAAAATATATTGTCTTTCCATAGGTTCTTTTAGTAAAATAAGGAATGATTCGGTATGAACTAGGGGGGATTACATGCTTTCTAAAGCAGAAAACTATTATATGGAAAAGATAGAGAAATGGGAATCAGAATTAAGAAATGGTCGTCCAAATAAAATCCTCCATCTTTATTCTGATTCCATAGACAGTGCTTTATCCTATATACCCGATATGCACAAACAAAAAATTTTACATTCATTTGATACCATCTTATTTCATCTTCATGCCATCTTATTTAATTCCACCTTTCAACGAAATACCGCACAAAAATTAATGCATCAGGCAAGAGTGCATAATGAATCCATCTTCACATTAAAAGACATGAAAAAATTAAATATTGACCAATTACATGCAATTGCAAATAAACAAATGGCAAATTATAGAATACTTGCTTCCGCTCAAGGAGCATTAGCATCGAAGCATACAGGATTTCTATTGGGAGATTTTCTTTCCATGGTTATTATCAATCTTCGCTCTGTACAGGTTCTAGCTTCAATATATGGGAGACCAGCAGATAGTCCGAATGAAATTATGACTACATTGAAAGTATTCTGTGCAGGATGCTTGCCATATCCTTACCGAGTGCAAGCTTGGGATGAATTAATGATTGAGCAGGAGAAGGAACAACATGTTTTCTTTTATAATGGCAATGATGAAATTGTCCAAGAAAAGATGTTGCATACGTTAATGACAGAGCTAATAAAGCTTTGTTTTCTTCAGTTTTATAAAGGGTCCCTTACCGGAGCTGTAATTGGGACTGCGGCAAACTATCGATTTACGAGAAATATTACAGAATTAGCACATCATTATTATCAAAAATGCTATTTATTAAGTAAACGGAAAGAGAATGGATAAATGGAGAAAGGAATAAACATGGAAGATTACTCATTAGATGAACTGGAACAGGAAAAAAGTAGACTTGAATACACAAAAAACTACATGAATATCGTCTTAAAAGAGGCTCAAATTAATCAAGGTGCATTACAGGAAACCGTAAGAGATGCTATTAGTAATGAAGAAGCTCTTGATAGTAGTTTAAGTTATATCAATTATTTAACAAACAGTAAGTTTTTACAGCTAGCAACAACAGAGTTAAATATTTTGAAACGGATTTTAGATGCACCATATTTTGCACGGATTGATTATCAAATGAAGGGCAAATCACAAAAAGATGTTTATTATTTAGGGAAGACCTCTTTGTACGAAAAAGATACGCAAAAACCAATTATAGTAGACTGGCGTTCTCCAATTGCGAATGTTTATTATGACGGACGCCTTGGAGAAGTTGCTTACGAAGTTAATGAAGAAACAATCGAAGGGTATTTATCTTTAAAAAGACAGTTTAAAATCGAAAAAGGAAAATTGATTCATTTTCAGGATATTGACCTAACAACAACAGATGAGTTATTACAGCAATCACTTGCCGGTAAAGCTGATCAGCGTCTAACTGAAATTATATCCACTATCCAAGCAGAACAAAATGAAATCATTCGGGCCGATTTAAACCGGCCGATTATTGTGCAGGGAGCTGCAGGTAGTGGGAAAACGACTATTGCCTTACACCGAATATCTTACTTTATTTATAACTATGCTCGATATTTTCAACCAGAGCAGCTAATGATTATTGCGCCAAATAATATGTTTATAGGATATATAGCAGAGGCATTGCCAGACTTAGGCGTAGAAAAGATACGACAAACGACTTTTCTGGACTATGTCCTATTATGCATTGGGAAAAAAATGAAAGTAATCCAGTCCAATAAAAAACTCCTATCATTTATAAATCATGAGAATAAACAAGAAGAAATGATTAAGTGGTTTTCTCGGTATAAAGGTTCTTTAGCTTATAAAAAAGTAATGGATAATTATCTGATTGATATTTGCAATGAAATGAGCCCAAAGGAAGAGTTCCGTGTGGAAAAATTCCCTTTATATGGGGCAAAAAAATTAGAACGATTATTTAAGAAGGAGTATGACTACCTTCCATTAATGAAACGGAGAGAGAAAATAAAGGGGATTTTGCAAGCAGATTTGAAGCGGAAAAAGAAAGTGATTCTAAATAAGCTAGAAGATAAATATGAAGATGCATTGGATCGTGCTTTGCGGATTAAAGAGGATGATAAGCGAAAAGAGAAAGTAGTCTACTTTTTGGATACAAAGCAAGAACGAATAGCCAATGTAAAAAAAGAAGCTTCGACTGCCGTTAGAAACTATATGAAAACGATGCAGACAAATGATTTATATGGATACTATAGCCGATTATTTTCTGATAAGGAGTTCCTTCGAAAATATACAGAGGATTCCTTATCAGAAAAGCAATTGGATTATATGATTGCCTTTCAGCAGAGGATATTGAAGCAAAAGAAAGTAGAAATCGAGGATCTTGGGGCATTATTTTATTTGCAATATAAAATCTTTGGTATTGATAAAGAATATCGCGCTAAGAATATCGTGATAGATGAAGTACAGGATTATAGCGAATTTCAATTATATGCATTAAAAGCAGGATTGGAGACTGATATGTTTACCCTCGTTGGAGATTTAGCACAAGGCATTCATTCGTATCGAGGGTTACAAAACTGGAATACACTGCAGCAAACTGTATTTCCACGAGCTAATTATATGACCTTGCAAAAAAGCTATCGTACTACAATAGAAATTATGTTTTTAGCAAATGAAATTCTGCATTTACTAGATGAAGATTTACCAAAGGTAAAACCTGTTGTACGTCATGGAGAAAAACCGACTGTTCATTTGTATGAGCATAAAGAAGCTTTAGTAGATAAAATAGTTCAATTAGCAGAGGGATTACAGGAAGAAGATTTTCACTCTATTGCTATCATTGGCAAAACAGAAGAAGAGTGTAAGAGTATATTCAAGGAAATGCAAAAAAGAAAAATTCCAAATGTTCAATTCTTACGAGAAAATGAAGAGTTAGAAAAAAATTATTTGATCATTGTACCAAGCTATCTTTCAAAGGGATTAGAATTTGATGCAGTATTTCTCTTCACCTTAAGTGAGAGTTTTACACAAGAAGAAATAGACTTAAAACTATTATATGTAGCAATGACAAGACCAATGCACCGACTTCATTTATTAACTAGGGAAAAATCAGATTTATTATTGGATAAAGTGGATGAGCAGCATTATACAGTAGAGATAAACAGATAGAATTAAATGGGAGGAAGGCATGAATAAACAAACACATATCAACAATCATTACTGGCAAGTGGGCTGTAAAGTGATAACGGTTAGTGATACAAGAACAATCGAAACCGATAAGAGTGGCAAACTGATGATTGAATTATTAGAACAAGATAATCACTCTATAGAAGATTACATTATTATTAATGATGATAAACAACGAATTCAACAGGAAATAGTTAAAGGACTACAATCAGGGAAAATTGATTGTATCCTTCTCAACGGAGGTACTGGCATTTCTCCAAGAGATGTGACAATTGAAGCGATAAAGCCACTTCTGACAAAAGAATTGTATGGATTTGGAGAACTTTTTCGCATGCTAAGCTACACAGAAGATATCGGCTCTAGTGCCATTTTATCAAGAGCAATTGCTGGTACCATTCATAATAAGGTCGTTTTTTCAACTCCCGGATCAACTGGGGCAGTACGCCTTGCGATGAAGAAGCTAGTTCTTCCAGAATTAAGCCATGTAGTAAGTGAATTGCATAAATAATGGATGAGTAAGGTTAGCAACCTCTTATATAAGAGGTTGCTGACCTTTTTTTGTTTAAATAAAGATATATCTTTCATTGTAAATAAAATTATCTATACTTCTAATAAGAAAATGTATAAATTAATGCATAAATTATAGACTTCGAGATAGAAGGATTTAAAATGATTTAGCTGTACAAGGAGATAAATTAGGATGGCAAAGAAATAGGTATGTATAAAAATGAAATAATTTATATTTTTATAAAAATTCTATTGAAATTATTAGAAAAAGTTGTTAAAGTGATACATATAGTTTTTTGAATAAAAATATAAATAAATGAATATTTATTCGCATATAGGAGGAATTAGGTAATGGAAAATCCAAAAGTTGTTTTAGCATATTCAGGTGGATTAGATACATCTGTCGCAATAAAGTGGTTACAAGATCAAGGTTATGATGTAGTAGCTTGCTGCTTAGATGTTGGGGAAGGAAAAGATTTAAACTTTATTCAACAAAAAGCATTGTCAGTTGGGGCTGTTCAATCTTATGTAATTGATGCAAAAGAAGAATTCGCACAGGATTTTGCACTTACTGCTATGCAGGCACATACCCTTTATGAAGGGAAATATCCACTAGTTTCTGCATTATCAAGACCTTTAATATCGAAAAAATTAGTAGAAGTGGCCGAAAAGGAAAATGCTGTCGCAGTCGCACATGGATGTACGGGAAAAGGAAATGACCAAGTGCGTTTTGAAGTATCGATTCAAGCATTAAACCCAAATTTAAAAGTACTAGCCCCTGTTCGTGAATGGGGATGGTCTCGTGAAGAAGAAATTGCCTATGCAAAAGATAAAAATATTCCGATACCTGTTAACTTAGATAGTCCATTTTCTATTGACCAAAATCTATGGGGAAGAAGCAATGAATGTGGTATTCTAGAAGATCCTTGGGCTGCTCCTCCAGAAGAGGCATATGATTTAACGGTTAGTCTTGAAAATGCACCTAATCAAGCAGATGTTATTGAAATTGAATTTAAAGAAGGTGTTCCAGTTAGCATTGATGGCATCTCTTATTCCCTTTCTGAGCTAATCCTTCAGCTTAACAAAATTGCTGGAAAACATGGTGTTGGTAGAATAGATCATGTAGAAAATAGATTAGTAGGAATTAAATCTAGAGAAGTGTATGAATGTCCAGGTGCTTTGACACTTATTAAAGCACATAAAGAATTAGAGGATATCACACTTGTCAAAGAAGTAGCGCATTTTAAACCAGTAATTGAAAAGAAAATTACAGAAGTTATTTATGAAGGACTTTGGTTCTCTCCAATAACAAAAGCTTTACAAGCGTTCTTGCAAGAAACACAGAAAAATGTTACGGGAACTGTTCGTGTGAAATTATTTAAAGGACATGCGATAGTAGAAGGAAGAAAATCACCTAATTCTTTATATGATGAAAAACTTGCTACGTATACTTCAGACGATGAGTTTGATCATGCAGCAGCAGTAGGTTTCATTAAACTTTGGGGACTTCCAACAAAGGTTCAAAGCATTGTGGAAAATGGCAAGAAGGTGACTGTGTGAAGAAATTATGGGGAGGCAGATTTACAAAATCTGCGGAGGAATGGGTGGATGAATTTGGTGCCTCCATTTCCTTTGATCAAGAACTAGTATTAGAAGATATCGAAGGGAGCATAGCCCATGTGGCTATGCTCTCTAAAACAGGAATATTGCCTGTTGAAGATGCGGAAAAAATTAAAGATGGTTTGCTAACACTAAAAAAACAAGCAGAAAATGATGAATTAACGTTTTCTGTAAAACTAGAAGATATTCATCTTAATTTAGAAAGTCAGTTAACGGATTTAATTGGTCCTGTTGGTGGAAAGCTACATACTGGAAGAAGTAGAAATGACCAGGTAGCTACAGATATGCATCTTTATTTACGAAGACAAGTGAAATTAATCATTCAATTATTAAATGAATTGCAGGTTGCTCTTTTAGAAAAGGCAGAAAATCACATCGAAACAGTAATGCCTGGCTATACACATCTTCAACGTGCACAGCCTATTTCTTTTGCACATCATTTAATGGCGTATTTTTGGATGTTTGAAAGAGATAAACAAAGATATCAGGAAAATTTGGCAAGAATCAATCTGTCTCCACTAGGTGCAGGTGCTCTAGCAGGAACAACTTTTCCTATTGATCGTGTATATAGTGCTGATTTACTTGGATTTGATTCCATTTATGAAAATAGCATGGATGCAGTAAGTGATCGTGATTTTATCCTAGAATTTCTGTCAACTAGCTCTATTTTAATGATGCATCTTTCCCGTTTTAGTGAAGAAATTATCCTTTGGTCTTCTCAAGAATTTAAATTTATTGAATTGGACGATAGTTTTTCGACGGGAAGTAGTATCATGCCGCAAAAGAAAAATCCGGATATGGCCGAATTAATCAGAGGAAAAACGGGACGGGTTTATGGTAACTTAATGGGATTATTAACTGTACTGAAAGGACTACCTCTTTCCTATAATAAAGACATGCAGGAAGACAAAGAGGGAATGTTTGATACAGTAAAAACAGTTGTCGGCTCGTTGCGTATTTTTGCAGGGATGATTCAAACAATGAAGGTTAATGAACAAGGAATGGAAAAGGCAACAAAAAATGACTTTTCGAATGCAACGGAACTAGCTGATTATTTATCAGATAAAGGGATGCCATTTAGAGAAGCACATGAAGTAGTGGGAAAATTGGTTTTGTATTGTGTGAATAAAAATTGCTATTTACAGGATTTAAGTATAAATGAGTTAAAAGAGGCAAGCAGCTTATTTGAAGATGATATTTACCATGTCCTAAATCCAAGAACAGCAGTAGAAAGACGAAATAGTGCGGGAGGAACTGGATTTAAACAAATCGAGAAAGCAATCGAAAAGGCAAAGCTTTGCATTTTAGAAAAAGAAGAAGTGAAGTAATAATTTGTTTGCAAAGTGAAAAGAATATTCTATTTGAATGCAACTTTGCAATCGAATAGAATATTCCTTTTTACCGTTCGAAAGGATATGCATTTTAAAGGATATTTGACGTTTAGTGTAAATACCTGTGAGCTGAGCGATGGTGCCTCTTGCCACAATCCATTCCCTATAATAAGTATCCTTATCTTTTCTCTTGATTGCTGTATGCTAGAAAGGGGCCGTATAGCCCTGTGCATTTGCTATTATACTTAATTTTTCACTTAACTATTTCGCACAATTAGCACATCACAAGGTGCGTTTCTTGTTATTCCTTCCGAAACACTTCCAATGATAAATCTCTCAACTGCATTTAATCCAGTTGCTCCACAAACAATTAAATCTGCTTCGTATTTTTTTGCAACCTCTCGTGGAACTACTGCTCTTGGTGATCCGAATTCAATTGCTTTTACTACATGTTGTATTCCTTCAGCTGTTGCTTCGGTTACATATTTATCTAATAACTCATTTGCGAATTCATCTGATTTCGCTGCAATGGACTGATCATATGCAGCCACTGTTGCGAACGATCTTGTATCAATAACGTGAGCAATGACAAGCCTAGAGTTATTTTCTTTCGCGATTGAAATCGCTTTCTTCATTGCTTTGTCTGCTTCTTCTGAACCATCTACTGCCACAATAATGTTTTGATAGTTTACGTTCATAAGCGTTCACTCCTTTATTTAATCTACTTCTATTATATACCCATTTCATGCATAAGTTTAACTTTTCAATCAGATAATAGATAAGAAATTAAGGAAAGAAGGAATAGAAAATGGATAAACTAAACGGAAGTACCAACCATGATTTTCAATTTGATGAAAAAGGAAGAGAAGAAGTAACCGCACAAGTAATGGAATCCTATAATGATGGTGCTATTGATGCTTTCTTGGATCCTGAAAAGAAACAGAGTCGAAAGTGAACTTTCATAGTGAGTGAAAGAACAAATAGACTGAACAAATGGTGTTCAGTCTATTTTATTGCTAGGTGTAATTTCCTTCGATTAATCAGATTTAATGGAGCAGTAGAAATTGCACAGATTTAATCAAGGGTATGGATTCTATTATTAATAATATCTTGGGAATTGGTAAGGATGTTGATAAGTTGGCTGGGGAGGATAAGTGTGAGCTGGGTAATTGTCCCTTTGACTACTTCTGTTAATCGATGGACCGAGAATGGTTGTTTGATTAATAGGCGAGATAGTAGATTTCCATTTATTTACGTCCATGGAATAAGTATGAGCCATTATTTCGGGTGGTGTTAGACGAAGTAAATCAGAGCCAAAGATAGCTTCAGGTGTAGGTGCGTCAAATATAGCTAAAAGATGAGTATTATTTGTATTCGCTATCTCATAATGCCACCATCCTTGAGGAACATTCGCGACTTGACCTGCTGTAATTGTATAGTTTTGGATTTCCTTCGAAAATGGATTTAATAGCGACACCGTTGCAGAACCAGAAATACAATAAACGAGTTCAGCAGCATTTTGATGTACATGTGGTTCCACTACTATATCTTTACTTAAATAAATATCTAGTAATGATACATTTTCCAATGAATTTAATTGTTGCTCTCCTAAGACATTAATATAGTTGTAATTATCTCTTTTAAAAAAATTGCTCTTATTTACATCATAAGTAAATGATGTTTTTGGATCTGTATAATCCATATATTTCACCATTCTATTTACCCTTCTTCCCCTTAAAGTCTAGGTATTTTATGATGTATTTTTTAAATAAGTGCAAGTACCGCATCTAAATGGAGACAGATTATAGAAAATTCGTATGATAGAAGAGTAACGATGAAATAGAATGAAAGGTAAAGAAGGGTGTTCCATAAGGAAATAATTAGCTATTCCTTATGGAACATGAAGGTTTGTTATAGCTTATGAGATTACTTGAAGCTCTTTAGGAAATTTCGTTAATATTTCCACAACTTCTTTTGTAACGTAGACATCATCCTCAATTCGAACTCCTGCAACATTAGGAACGTAAATTCCAGGTTCAATTGTATAAACCATGCCTTCTTGTAGTAACAAGGGATTTGTTTCCGTTAAGGAAGGGAATTCATGAACACTAATACCTAATCCGTGACCTAAACGATGTGGGAAAAATTCTCCGTACCCTGCATTTCTAATTGTGTTACGTGCAACTTGGTCAATGGTTGCACATGAAACTCCAGCCTTAGATACTTCAATTGCGGCAAGCTGTGCTTTTAAAACTGTGTCATAGATGTCCTTTTGTTTTTCGCTAATATCTCCATATGCAACAGTTCTAGTAATGTCTGAACAGTAACCATCCACAACTACCCCTAAGTCAAATAAAACTAAATCCCCTTTTTTTATTTGAGTTTCTCCAGGATTACCGTGAGGAGAAGCACCATTTATACCGGTAAGTACCATAGTAGAAAAGGACATTTTGCCGATCCCCTTTTTCTTTAATTCATATTCAATACTTGCGAGAATCTCCATCTCTGATTTACCTTCCGCAATTTCATTACAGCCAACTTCTATAGCATAATCCGCCCATTTACAAGCTTCTTTTATTTTTGCTAGTTCATCAGCAGTTTTAATCATACGTAAGGTATTAATTTTTTCTTCGGCAGAAACATATGATTGGATAGTAGGGAAAGAAGTCTGCAGTGCGTGATATCTAGCAACATTCATATGATCCATCTCAAGAGCTACTTTATTTCTACTGCTTGTTCGAGCTTCAACCATAGTTTGAATGGTTTCCCAAGGATTGTCGGTATCACTATATCCGATGATGTCATGATCCCAACCAGCGTTTTTCGCATCATTTTTTTCCATAGAAGGACAAACCAATATGGGATCTTTTTCTGGGAACACAATCAAAGCCAATAATCTTTCATGTGGGTCACTATAAAATCCGCTAAAATAAAAAATATTATCTGTTGATGTGAGAAAAGTGAAATCAATTTCTTCTTGCTTCATCCAATTCGCTAAAGACTCTAATTTTTGTTCCAATTAAACCAACCTCCGTGTTTCTTAAAAAATATAGGATTCGTTATTCTTACGTTTTATCCGTAGGACTAGGTGAATGCATTCCTTATCTTATAAGAGTAACAACTAAAATCAAGCATGTAAATATTGAGCTTCCCTAAATTTTTTCAGATCGTTATGCTAATTATTGTTAGTATAATAATTTGCTGATTTTTAAATACTTTTTTAACCCTTGTCCGCATAGTATGGAAACAAGGAGGTTTTACGACTATGAATAAAAATAGATATTTATTATGTATCTTATTGTGTGGAGTCTTTTTATACTATGGCATGCCAAGACTTTCCCCATTTTCCGAAGGAGCAGAAGGAATATTCTCGATTACTTGGCTAGCCTTTGCCTTGATGGTGATAGCAGGAAATTTAACTGCATTACTATATACTCCCAAAAAATCAAGAATAGTGAAAAAATCATCTAAAAAAGTACAGAAAAAGAAAAAAATATATTATTATCAATAAAGTGAAAAAAGCTAGTATGGTGTGAACTGACCTAGCCAAATGAGACATATATAAAACACCTATCCATATTAAATTTAACACTTTTTCATTAATTTGATATTGGTTCTTTACTGGAAATAGTTCAGGCACTTTGTCACTTTACTTGGAG
>NZ_CATNHG010000105.1:0-33437 GCF_950097965.1 Bacillus sp. T2.9-1 | reverse complement strand
GTCTCTCTCAAGAACTCTGCCCATCGACTTCCTTTTTTACCTTGAATGTGGTTAAATATTGAATATGCCATCGTTTTCATCTCCTTGGTAAGGGTAGTAAGATTGGAAGTTCTGTGATAGGTACTTCCATTTTACAATGAAAACGGTGGCTTTTTTCTAATTATTTGACCTATTTACTATACTAGGCACCTTAAAAAGACATTTGTCCATCGCTGGTACCTGGCACTAAAAAGTGTAAAAGTTTTCACTTAGGACTTTCACTAATTGTCCTGTTCACTTGCATTTTGATAGTTTATAAGAAATCTAAACTATAATGGGAGGCTAAGATATAAATAATCAAGCAAAAGAAAAAGCTAATCAATCACACAGTTGCATATGATTGTTTGGCTTTTTTATTAGCTTAAAAACAAGTGGAATGGAGCGGAGAATTACTTCATTTATGGCCAAAATCAAATAGAATCATGGAGTGTTAGGACAAGACTCTTTCATTCATTTTGTCATAACGTAAACAAGGTGTTTAAGTAAAAGAAAGCTTCCCCTTCACTTTACTGCATTATATGGTGCCATCACTTCCAAAGCTTTTTCCACAAGATAATAATGAATGATAGAGAGCATTGCTTTTCCTGCATTTAGCATTGCCCTTTCGTCGAAATCAAATTTAGGATGGTGATGGGGATATGCAGCTCCTAAGTCTTCATTTCCTGCTCCAGTAAAGAAAAGCATACCTGGCTTTTCCTCCAGATAATTGGCAAAATCCTCACTGACTAACAGTGCTGGCACTTCTTCCACGTTCACTTCTGGCAGTGTATCTTTCGTGGATCTGGCAAATATCTCCGTCTCATTCGGATGATTATAAACCCCTGGGACTCCATGGAAATAGTCAAATTCATAATCTGCCTTTGAACTCAAGCATATTCCTTTGATTGCATCATTCATGGCTTCCTCTACTAATTGCTGCACTTCTTTTTCATATGTTCGCACCGTTCCTTTTAATATCGCAGAATCTGCTATTACATTGCTAGCATCCCCTGCATGAATGGAGCCAATAGTCACAACAGCTGTTTTTTGAGGGTTCACTCTTCGACTTACTATGTATTGAAGCTGATTGATCAGCTGACCAGCTACAGCAATAGAATCAATGGTATCATGCGGAGAAGAGCCATGACCGCCTTTTCCTTTAATTTTAATCTGGAATCCGTCTCCTGCTGCTGTTGTATACCCTTTCGTATAAGAAATCGTTCCAGTTGGGATTAAACTCCATAAGTGATTAGCGAAAATGGCATCTACTCCTTCGAGACAATTGTCCGCAATCATTTTTCTTGCTCCACCACCGCCTTCTTCAGCATGTTGAAAGAGGAGCACTACATTGCCAGCTAAGTCGTCTCTATTTTCTTGTAATACCTTACCAACTGCTAACAGGGTGGCAGTATGTCCATCATGTCCACATGCATGCATTACTCCGTCTACTTTTGATTTATACGGGACATCCTTTTCATCCTGAATTGGTAGTGCATCGAAATCTGCTCTTAACGCAATGGTTTTTCCAGGTTGTGTTCCCTTTATATAGCCTATAATTCCTATACCTCCAACATTTACCTTTCTCTCAATCCCATATTCCGATAAAAGAGATGCGATTAGCTTGGAAGTCTTATATTCCTGATTTGATAATTCAGGATACTGGTGCAAATATCTGCGCCATTCCACCATTTTGTCATACATTTCTTCTAATTGTACTTTCCAATTGTTTAGCATAATCCTTCCTCCTTCGTTCTGTTATTTTACACGTTAATACTATTTTAATATTCTCTATATTCAGAATATTTATTTTGTAGATAGTATAACGCGAAAAAGTCAAGAATACAATTTTATTTTACGAATGTCGAAGTATTTTTAGTTAGTAAGATTGATATTCATATGAAAAAAATAGGGCAGCACTTTAAAAAGATATGTTTGCCAATAATATAAATAAGAGAATCGGCAAATTGCTGATTCTCCTACTATTTTTATTAACCCTATCTGGTGATAAGCTTGTTATATAATCCCCTGTGCGATCATTGCATCTGCTACTTTAATAAAACCAGCAATATTAGCTCCAGCTACAAGATTTCCTATCGTCGCATAATCCTCTGCTGCTTTTATACTTTTACTATAAATATTTTTCATAATTTCTTGTAAGTTTTTGTCTACCTCATCCTGTGTCCAAGCTATTCTTGCACTATTTTGTGCCATTTCTAAAGCAGAAACTGCTACTCCACCTGCATTTGCAGCTTTAGCAGGTGCAAATAACACATTATGATGAATAAAGGTATCAACTGCTTCTAATGTAGAAGGCATATTTGCACCTTCTCCTACTGCATTTACACCATTAGAGATTAACTTTTCTGCCGCTTCCTTATTAAGCTCATTTTGTGTTGCACATGGCAATGCAATATCACATGGTATCCCCCAAATACCAGTATATCCTTCCTGATAAAGAGCATCTGGATGTTCTTTTACATATTCATAGATTCTCTTATTTTCTACTTCTTTTAATTGCTTTACTGTTTCTAGATTAATGCCATTGGGATCATATATGTAGCCATTTGAATCACTACAAGCTACAACCTTTGCTCCTAACTGTATCGCCTTCTCCATGGCATAAATAGATACATTTCCTGAACCTGACACAACAACTCTACTGTTATTAAAGTGTAGTCCTTGACTTTTTAGCATTTCTTCCACGAAATACACTAATCCGTATCCTGTCGCCTCTTTCCGCCCTAAGCTTCCTCCATAACCGACACCTTTTCCTGTTAAAACACCAGCTTCATAAGCACCTTTTAATCTTTTATATTGTCCAAACAGATAGCCAATTTCTCTTGCACCTACGCCAATATCTCCAGCAGGGACATCGATATCTGGTCCAATATACTTGCTAAGTTCTGTCATAAAGCTCTGACAAAAACGCATAATTTCTTGATCTGATTTGCCCTTAGGATCGAAATCGGAACCACCTTTCCCGCCACCTATCGGTTGACCAGTTAATGAGTTTTTAAAGATTTGCTCAAACCCTAGAAATTTAATAATGCTTGCATTAACAGAAGAATGAAATCTTAATCCTCCTTTATAAGGTCCAATCGCATTATTAAATTGGACACGATAGCCTCGGTTTACTTTTATAATTCCCGCATCATCTACCCAAGGTACTTTAAAGCTAATTAGTCGATCTGGTTCAAGCATTCTTTCTAATACAGCATGTTTAATATATGTTGGATTTTTTTCAAGTACAGGAACTAAAGAAACGAGGACTTCTTTAACTGCCTGCTGGAACTCCTTTTCGTGAGGATTGCGTTGTTGAACTTGAATAAACAACTCGTTAACGTAATCTGTCACGGTTTGTGTTTGAACCTCTTCTTTTTCCTCCAGCACTTTCATCCTTTTTCAGCCCCTAATGTTTTTAATGTTAGAATATTCTCTTTTCTAAAAGATGTTTTTATTTTATAATTTTATAATTAATAGTTTCAATACTAATTTCGGATTGAATTCATGCGTTATGCGCATGAGTGGAAAAGAGTGAAGATATGGAAATAAGACAAATTCAATATTTTTTAGAAGCTGCCAAAAGAGAACATATTACAGAAGCTGCCGATTCTTTGCATGTTGCGCAGTCATCTGTGAGTCGTCAGATTTTTAACTTAGAAACAGAATTAGGAGTAGAACTTTTTATACGTGAAGGGAGAAGCGTAAAATTAACGCCTCTAGGTAATGTTTTTTTTGAACGCATGAAGCAAGTATGGAGTATGATGGAAGACGCAAAAAGAGAAGTAGAGGAGTCCCTTGATCCTGAAAAAGGAACAGTTAGAATCGCATTTCCTATTAGCATGGCTGCTCATACCCTACCCTCCATCATTTATTCTTTTCGCACCCGTTATCCAGAAGCTAAATTCCATATGAGCAATGCCCTATATCACGATCTCATCGATGGAGTAATTAATGGGGAATTTAATTTGGCGATGATTGCGCCAATGCCGAATCGTGAAAAAGAAACTAAAATTAAAGGTGCGACATTATTTACAGAAAATATAGTCGCACTCCTTCCACTTCATCACCCTTTAAGTAAGCAAAAAGAAATCCAGTTAAAAGACCTAAAAGACGACTTTTTCTGTGTTTTGCCTGAAGGATTTGTATTTCGTGATCAAGTAGTTACAGCATGTCTTGATGCAGGTTTTTCACCACAGATTGCATTTGAGGGAAAAGATATTGATGCACTAAAAGGATTAGTATCTGCAGGATTGGGCGTTGCCTTAATGCCTGAAATGACTCTCGTAGATAACACACCACGGTCTACTTGCGTCATCCCCCTTTCAGATAACAATCTCACTCGAACCGTCGGTGTCATTTATCCCACCCATCGAAAACTTCTTCCAACAGAATTATTATTTTATCAGTTTCTTCTGGAGACATACGAAAGATTGAATGAGTTTAAAAAGTAAACAGCAAAAACAGAGTGTCTGACACTGTTAAAAGACATTTGTCTTGATTAGGTGCCTGACACTCTTATTACATTAATAAACTGATTCACTCTTTAATTCTCATATCTTTCATAAATACTACGTATCACAATCGTATTTACATAAGCAATTAAGGAAAAGCCAATAAACATGCAAAAGTATAAAAGGAACAAAAAAGAATAAATCGAAAATACAAAGGTTATAACAGGAATCATCGTCGTAAATATTAGGACTGTAAATGTTTTAATTGGATGTAAAAATGCAATCTTCCATGTATTTATGATAGAATTTTTTATTGAATTTTCAAATCTAGCGACATATGGAAAGATAAAGGTGAACAATAGTAAGTAAGCAAAAGTAAAAATAATGAGACTTAGTTTAACCAGCAATGACAAACTCCCTGTATATAGATTAAGGAAATAATAATCCAAGGAAAGGATAACACCTACTGCCAATACAATCATCCATATGATTGTACTTTGTTTGAAATTCTTTTTAAACGAATCGATGAATCCTTTGATGATAGAAACATCCTCATTTCTTACCATCTTCATTGTTATGGAATACATTGCTGTTATGGAAGATCCCATTGTAACAATTGGCAAACAACTGATAAGAAACACAGCATTTAAAACAAACAAATCAACTATTTTTGCTAAAAATCGATAAATGGGTCCATTCCATTCAAAAATATCATTCACCGTTTATCCATTCCTTTCTTAAATTATAGAGGTTATCTAGTTTTATAGATGTTGATACAATATTTGTTTTTTAATTGATACCCTCTTAATCTACGTTTGAAATATCACTTACTATTCCTTGACAGATCCGACTACAATTCCTGTAATAAAATATTTTTGTAGCATTGGATAGATTAATAGCAATGGGACACAGGAGACAACGATTTTGGCAGCATTAAGATTCTTGTTGGAAACTTCTCCTGCATTTGCTAAAGCACTTGAGGTTGCACCTGCTTTTAGCATATCTTCAATACTAATGGTTAGTGATTGTATATAGGTCATCAACGGATAATTGGATACTTTTGTCATATAAATTAATCCCGAGAAGAAATCATTCCAATTACCCACTATACTAAATAATGCAACCGTTGCTAAAGCTGGCATAGAAATCGGTATATATACTTTTATTAATACTTGTAACGGATTCGCACCATCCATTATGGCTGCTTCTTCTAATGATTTCGGTACACCTATAAAAAAGTTCATGACAAGGATGATGCTAAACACCTGCACTGCTCCAGGAAGCACTAATGCCCATATTGTATTTAGCATATCAAGATTTTTTACAACCAAATAGGTGGGAATCATTCCTCCGTTAAAAAGCATTGCAAAGATAAGTAAATTCATATAGATTCCTCTACCCCTAAACTCTCTTTTTGATTTAGAAAGAGGATAAGCCATTGTTACAATTAACACCATATTTATCACCAGTGATAAAAATACTCTTTGAACGGAAATACCAAAAGACCGCCAAAATTGTCCATCTTCCATGATCATTTTATATGCCTCAAATGTTGTATTAATTGGTGTAAGGCCAACTTTATTACTTGCTACTGCATCACTTCCACTAAAAGAAATCGCTACAATATTCCATAATGGAAGCAAGCAAGTCAGAGCAAGGAAAATGACGATTGCATAAATAGTAAATCGACCGATTCGTGCAGAAAAGCTTTTATTCTCTATCATGCGTTCTTCCCTCCTAGAACAATTTACGATCTGTAAATCTTTTAGCAGCATTATTTGCAGATAAAATTAAAATAATTCCTATCACCGATTTAAATAATCCTACTGCTGTACCAAAGCTATACTCGCGTCCCATTAATCCCACTCTGTAGACATAGGTATCTAATATGTCCCCTGATTCGTATACCATTGGTGAATAAAGATTATATACTTGATCAAATCCTGCATTTAATACATTAGGCAGACTTAATACAGCCAACAATAGAATAATTGGCAACATACCTGGAAGTGTAATATGCCAAATTCTCTTCCACCAATTGGCTCCATCTATGCTTGCAGCTTCATGAAGCCCAGGGTCAATAGCCGTTAGCGCTGCTAAATAAACAATCGAATTATATCCAAACTCTTTCCATACATCAGTCCCAATCATCAATGGTTGGAAAAGTGTATTACTCCCAAGAAAATTCAGCTTCTCTATGCCCAGGAAAGCTAGGATTTGATTAATCGTTCCATCCAGACTAAACATGTTTACTACAACAGTTGCAAGTACTACCCATGAAAGAAAATGTGGCAAATAAACAATCGTTTGGATAGATTTTTTTAGTATTTTCATTCTGATTTCATTTAATAAAATCGCAAAAACAATTGCCAATAAGGAACCTAATACTATTTTTCCGAGTGCAATAACTATCGTATTTCTGAACAGTTTACTTATATCAGGTAGAGAGAACATATACTTAAAATGTTCGAAACCAACAAATTCTGAGCCTGAGATTCCTTTTGCAGGCACATAGTCTTGAAACGCCATAATAACACCAAACATTGGTATAAAAGTAAAAATAATCAAAAAAATCATACCAGGAAGTAGCATCGAATGATAAAACAACTCTTCTTTTGTTACTATTTTTTTAGAATACTTCTTGTTGCTAGTTGGTAATGTACTTTTTTCATTTTCTGCTTTTACATGTGGTTGCTGAAACATAACATCCCCTCCTTACTTTGCAGCTGTTCTAACAATGACTTCTCTAATTACAGAAGGATACCCACTATTAGAACAGCTAAGTTTATATTCTATTTGTTCGCTAACTCCTCTTTAATTTCAGCAGCAATTTCATCTCCGCCTTGTTTCTTCCAATTTGCAACAAATGTATCGAAATAATCTAATGGTTTATTTCCTGTCACAATTTTAATGAAATCTTCTTCTTCCAATTTCAATAGGTTAGCACCCTTCTTTTCCATCGTTGGAGTGCTTCCAAAGAATACTGGAGTAGTCCAATTAAATTGCTCTTCTTTAGTAAACTTATCAATCATGCTCATACCTAGCATTCTAGAATGATATTTTGCCCATTCTGACGTCTCTGCACCTTCTGGATTCTCTTGATAAGCCATAACGCTTTGCGCATCAATTTTTAAACCTGCAGTAGGAATGTCATCAATAGAAATTTTCCCATCTACTGCTTCTTTAATATATTGATACTCATCTACTATATTTGTTGATTTATATACTTCAATGTTAAATGGTCTAGTTGAGCCGTCTACAGCTAATTCACCATACTTATAGATTTCTGGATAATCCTTTTGTAAATCATCTGCATTAATTATTTCATCATAAAATAAATTCAATATTTTGATTGCTAATTCTGGATGCTCATAATCTTTACGTACAACCATGAATTGTCCAGTCGGGTTATTATGGAATACATTTACTTTGCCGTTTTCTCCTTCGATTGCATAAGCAGCAAACTCAGCATTCTTATCCATCCCTCTCACTGTTGACAATCCCCAGTCCGGTATATGCCAAGGCCCTGTTATAATTCCCGTTTGGCTATTTGTAACAAGTGCCATAATATCATCCCAAGTTCTTGTACCAAACTGTGGATCGATGATACCTTTTTTAAACCAATCTGCCATTACTCCTAAAGCTTGTTTCGTCTCTTCTGTTGTAGAACCATTCACGATATTTCCTTTATCATCTTCTAACCACATACGAGGATGGGCATTAAAAACTCCAGCAATGCTAGTCATATTCAGACCACTACCCCCGTAATCACCCGCATTTAACCATGTAGCAAATGGAATTCCTACTGGATTTCCGGTGCCACCTGGATCATTTTCAATAAATGCTTTAGCTGTACGCTCCAATTCGGCTATAGTGATTTTGCTATCTCCGTCACTATCTAATTTAACCCCTAGTTTTTCCATCCAGTCTTTTCTAATCCAAACCATATTTGGCGCAGAGTCTCCAATGGTTGCTGGAATCGCCATTAGTTTCCCGTCAAATGTCGCATCCTCTAGACTGCGGTTATCATAAGTTCCATAAATATCCTTAATGTAATCGCTTGCATTTTCATCATAAACATCTGTCAAATCAGCAATTAGGTCATTTTCTACTAGCTCTTTTAGCTCTTCACGACTATCAACACGCATCATATCTGGCAACTCACCAGATGCAATAGCAAGTGCTACCTGACGACCATAATCTTCCCCTTCTGCTTCGAATTGATCCACTATCTTTGCATTTAATTTTTCTTCTACTAAACGTGTATAAGCATTATTTTCATATGTGTCGCCTTCAGGTAATTTAGAATTGGCAGCTGTTACACGTCCCATCGTTATAATTGTTTTCCCATCTTCTGTTTCGCTTTCTCCTGATGAAGAATTATCCATGCATGCTGCTAGTGATAGAGTTAGCGATGTTGCCATTAATCCCATTGCTGCGCGTTTCATTAACGTTTTGTAATTCATAAAGTCCCCTCCTATGGTCTATTTCTAAAAAAAATATCGTATAAGTTTGCCCAGCTTATTTTAAGCATAGTTAAAGTCTAATGGATTTTGAGAAGCAGGAATATATTAAATAAACCGTTTTCATGTACTTTTTTCCGGAAATTTTTCCAATTCAACATCGAGTTAAAAATCAATATGTTATAATCAACTAGAATTTTGTGCAGGAGGTATCATTATGTTTCGAATTTTAATAGCAGACGATGAAAAGGACGAACGAAGTGTCATCCGTTTTCTCCTTAATAAATTCCAGTTCGAACTCGATATTATAGAAGCTGCCAATGGAAAAGAGGCTGTTCAGTTATTAGAAAAAGATTCAATAGATATTCTTTTCACTGATGTAAAAATGCCTTTTGTAAATGGCATAGACTTAGCTGCAAAAGCAAAGGCACTAAATAAAGATATTCAAATTATATTTTTTAGTGGACATGACGATTTCAACTTTATCAAAAAGGCTCTATCGTTGCGAGCTGTTAATTATATATTGAAACCTGTAAGCCCGAATGAATTAAAACAAACAATGGCATCTGTTATCGAAAATATGGAGCAAAGAAGTTTGGAGTTAAAGCAAAAAGAAACGAATATCACTTTTCTTAAAAGTCATATACTATATCGGCTTTTAAATGGTACATCAATAGATGCTCTAATTAATGAATACCCTTTCATCAATATGGATTATTTAAAGGAATATTATCGAATGATACTCATTCAATTTGAAGAACCCTTTTTCGATAAATTACTTAAAGAAGAAACGTCCCTCTTTTTTGCTCAACTCAAACAATGCATGCAAGGGAATTCTTTTGATTATCTACATCTTAACCCTGATCAACTATTATTACTATTTACTGAAAAGCTTGAGCAAAAAAATATAAAGGAACTAGCCAGAAAAATTCATCAGGAGATTCTTTTATCGTTTAATATAATTGGATATATATCTATAAGTGAAGAAATTGCTTTACCGGAGAAAATTCCTGCACGATTTAAACAGATGGAAAATTACTTAGAAGATCGATTCTTTTATAAAGAAAACTATATTTATCCCATTGATTCAAATAAATTAGGATCCAATGACTATTTAGAACAGGACGAAGATCTCCTTCAAGCAATACAGAGAGCGATACAATATGTGGATACGTTCAGCTTTAACAAAAATATAGATACTCTCTTTCATAAATATAATAAAAAAAATCAGCTTTCCCATATTTATGTCCGGTTCTTATTTTCAAGATTGTTTCAAATTTTATGTCATGAATTGCCGCAATACAAGGAATCTATTCTAAATGAAAAAATCTCCGCTATCTATTCTTGTACACATTTTTCTGAAATAGAAAAAATAGTAGAAGAAGTAAAACTAAATATTCTAACCAGGCTCGAAGAAAAAGAACAATCTTCTAAACATGTCATTCCTATTGTAAAGCAATATATCAATGAACATTATCCAGAGGATTTAAGTCTGAATCTTCTTGCTGATAAGGTGTATCTATCCCCTCGCTATTTAAGCGAAGTATTTATTCAAGAAACTGGGTCTGGAATAAATAAATACATTAAACAGATTCGGATGGATTCTGCCAAAAATCTGTTGGTCCATACAAATATGAAAATTAATGATATTTGCAAGCAAGTAGGCTATCAAAATTTCTCCTACTTTGTCCGAAGCTTCCGAGAGAACTTTGGCCTAAGTCCTGAAAAATTCCGACAATCACATAGAGATGCGAAAGAGAAGAATGAAAAATGAAAAAGCTAATCCAATGGTTTAAAGATTTAAGATACCGTAGGAAAATACTAATCATTTGCTTATTATCTAGTCTATTACCTGTCACTGTATTAGGTAGCTATTGCTATTTTCAAATACAAAACCTATTAATCAGTCGAGAAAATGAGGTTTTGGAAGAATCCTTACATCAGACTATTCTTAGTTTAGATTACAAAATTAATTCTTATAGTGATGCAATGAGCCAGATTGTTTGGAATGAAAATTTAAAGAACGGGTTAACTGCCACTTATGATAATACATATGAAATGTATATCATGTATCGTGATCATCTGACACCACTAATCCTTAATGTGAAAAATTTACAAACAGATATTAATCGTATCACTGTATACAGTAATAATAACACCTTGTATCCACATGGAACATTTCTACGACCTCTCACAGATGTAGAAGAATCAGACTGGTTCCCATATGTTATTAATAGTGCTTCCGTACACTTGACCGCTTCCGCTGATAAACGCCGATTTGTAATTGTGAGTAAAATATTCGATTATAACGAAAATAATAGAAATATAGTTTATATGGACATTGATTATCAATCAGTCTTTAGTCCATTGTCCCATATATTTGAGGATTCTTACGGACTCATTATATTAGATGAAAACAAGCAACCAGTCTTTACCCATCAAGGCTTTAATGAGAATGACGAATCTCATCCATTAACAACGGAAGAATTGATAAATAAAATCACTGATGGTTCACTAAAGGACAAGTATGTTTATAAAAAAACTAGTTTTCAATCGAACCAATGGACTGCCTATTTATATAGACCTTTAGAGATTGTTTCTAAATCTACTACCCCTATCATGACTTTGGTTATTATCGTGATTGTTTTATGTATTATTATTCTCTATCTATCTATTTATTTTCTTTCGAAGGTGGTTGTTCGCCCATTAGAACTACTTGCTGCCAATATGAAGCAAATTGAAGAAGGTAATTTAATTGTAACTGTAACCCCATCCTCTAAGGATGAAATTGGAGATGTAATTGGCCAGTTTGGTAACATGGTGTATGAGCTTGAAGATATGATTAATGAAGTATACAAAAGTAAAATTGCCAAGCAAGAATATGAAATGAAAGCATTACAAGCACAGATTAATCCGCATTTCTTTTATAATAGTCTTTCCCTTATTAACAGTAAGGCGATTCTTGTAGAACAAGAAGAAATTAGTGAGATGGCGCAGCTACTCTCCACATTTTATCGGACCACGTTAAATAAGGGAAAAAATACGATAACGGTTAAAGATGAGCTAGCAAATACCGTATCTTATATGAAAATACAACAAATGATGCATAGTAATTCCTTTGATATTTCTATTGATGTAGATAATCAAATTCTTGATTATTCAATGATTAATCTACTGCTTCAACCCTTAGTAGAAAATGCCATCAATCATGGAATAGACCATAAAGTGGATATCGAAAAAGGTAAGGTAACAATTATCGGAAAACAAACAGATACTTACTTGATAATTACTATACTTGATAACGGGCCAGGAATGAATCCAGAAGTATTAGATAACATTCTTACTACCAAAACAAAAGGGTATGGAGTACAAAATGTCCACAATCGGATAAAGTTAACCTATGGGGAAGAATATGGTCTGTTCTATACAAGTGAGTTGGGGAAGGGAACTTCAGTAGACGTTCGGATACCAAAATTTTTTTAGAAAATTCAAACAAAAAGCACCTGATACCATAAAAGAAAGAACGCTAAGTTCATTTGTGGTTTCGGGTCCTTTTTATTTATTCCTCTAATCTATCTATCACCATATATACATTGTACCAACTTATCCTTTCCCCTTCTCCTTCATCTCCCTAATACACGAATAACAATACCCCAGCTCCCGCTCAAATTTATACCACTTTTCACACTTCAAGCATTTTTTATGTAAAACTTCGTTTATCAGTAAATCATAACCATAGTATGTCATTACTTTTTCGATTTTCAGTATCTGCCCCTTTCTTTTCATCACCCTCTGCTAAATTATGCAATCGCTTGAAATAGGTGATAGCCCAAAAGGATTTTTTCTGCAAAAAAAGGGGATTAACCTGTTTATAAAAGAAATGCACTCCAATACTTTAAATCAGAGTGCATTTCTTTCACTTTATTAATGCTGTTTATTAGGCAGTTTTTCTTCTGGATGTCCTTTGCCATGCTTTTTGTTTTTCTCTTGCTTCTTTTGATCATTTTTCAATTTTTTAACAAACTGATTCGTATCTTCCATTATTATCCCTCCTACAAATGTTCATGTTATTTTATCCCATTAACAAACTTTACATTCTTTCAAATTCTTTCTTTTCTCTGGGGCATACATTGTAAAACGAATATTTAGCAAAATAAAAAAATTCCTTTCTCTTTGGATTAGCGTCACATGCTCAGTCTATTTCAATAGCTCTAGTTACTTGTTTGCCACAATTTTTACAGTTTTCTTGTAAAGCAATGGCAATTTTTGTTTCTTCGCTTAAATAATATTCTATTTGAACGATATCAATGCAGGAACTCCTCCATACATTTCTTATTAATTCACTAAACTCTTCACCTTCGCCACCCCTAGGGCATAATGATCAAAGAATATATTCTCAACCATTTCTCCTTGTGACTCTTCACAATCCACAATTACGATTACTTCTGAATGAATTCCCTTTAACAATCGCTTTCTCTTTTTTATGACTATTTCTGTAAAAAAGCGAATCCCAACTCCAATAAGAAAACCGACCGCGGCTCCTATTAACCCCCAATAAATCGGTCCTAATCTAAGCTTAAACCCTATACTTGCCCCAATAACAGAAAAAGCAGTAGCTAGTGCTGCTCCAATATCAATAAAAGAGGTTCCATCTGATAGATGAATATTATCAAAAAGTTTACGTTCTCCTGTTTGATTATCTAAAGGAAGAATAAATATACTCTCCTTCTTAATCCCCTTTTTCTCTAGCGTACTAATAGCCATTTCTATAAAACTCGAATGTTCAAATGTTGAAAATACTTGCATTATGACTTCACCTTTTGCCCTTTTAATACTTTAAATGACGGTGATTGATAATTTTCTTTAAAATAAAAGCGCTGTTCTTTATCATAAAGTTTATTGTTTTCTACGGTGTTTATATAGGAATCAAACGTAGCAAATCCATAAATCGACGGGAAAAACAACAACCATTCAGCATCTAATGCCGATGTAGCTTGTTTTATTTCCCCTAAAAACAATAGGGAAATGGCTTCAAGTCCATGAGATAAATAAAAAAATACTACCACCCAAATAATCACAAAAAATGCAGTGACAATTCTATGTATATATAATTGACCTAATCCTGGCACAAAAAGTGACCATATAATTGCCATAAAAGGATTCCTCTTATCGAGATAGTTGATTTCCATTACACCGATACTAAAAGAATTGAACCGATGCTCCTCCCGCTCTGCCAATACAAACACTTTATTCAAATCTACTGTCGTTCGATAGCTATCCCAAATAGCGAAGATATATACTGGAATATAAATGAGCAGCCATCTTGTATCAAGAACTTCTTTAGCCTTGTCAATCTCTCCTTGAAACGAATAAATCATAGCTAAATTCAAATGACTGTTAACATTTACTATAACTTCCCAAATAAATAAAACAAACCCTCGTAGATATTTTGATAAAAGAAGATGTCCGAATCCAGGAAAAGCAGCACTCCACCACCCTATGATATAAGGATTTCGCAGGTGAATTTGTGTCGTTCCGAGAACACTAACATGCGCCCTAAACCTTCTAGCTGTATTGTCATTTGTAAAATTATCCATAATTAAATTCACCTTGTTTTTCTTCATATATTACAAAGGAATAATAACTTGGTGTTATTTTTGTCTAAAATATGAAAGTTCATCCATGATTTAACTTTTTTAGTACAATAGAACTAAAAGAAAATAGAAAGGAAGATTAAAATTGATAGGAATTTTTGCATTATTACTATTTTTAGTTATCGCTAATCGCTTCTACCCAACAATAAAGGGTTTTATTGGGGAAATGAGGGTAAATAAACTTTTATCCAAATTGGAATTTCCATACAAGCAATGGAGAGATTTATATGTTCCAAATAGTAAAAGAGGCATGTCTCAAATAGATCATGTTCTGTTTGGTAAAAATGCTTTATTTATAATAGAGACCAAAAACTATCAAGGATGGATTTATGGAAGTGAAAATAGTCAGACGTGGACACAAGCTATTTATAAGAAAAAACATAAATTCAAAAATCCAATTTGGCAAAATTATGGACATATTCAAGCTATAAAGGAGTATCTTTCTGAAGAAATCCCAGAAAACTTTCCTATTTACTCTATTATCGTATTTAGTAATGAAGCAACATTAAAATACAAAACACCTTTTAAAAAAGCATCTGTCATAAATAACCGGAAACTTCTCTCTACTATAAAAGAACTGGATGTACCTTTCATTCAAGAAACAATTAATCGAGATACTATCGAAAACAAGTTAAATAGTTTATTAATTTCTGATAAAAAACAAAAGAAAAAAGTAGCAAAAAATCATATTAAGTCGATACAGTCTGAAGTAAAAACAAATAAAAAGAAAGTAAAACAAAATATTTGTCCCCATTGTGGCAACTCACTTGTTCAACGTAAGGGAAAAAATGGCCCCTTTACTGGTTGTAGTAATTTTCCCAAATGTAGATATACAAAAGCTATATGACCTATGTAAAACTTCAAAACACCATTGGAATTTTATGCTAAAATATATCTTAGAAATAAAACGAACTTTACAAAGGGGAGAACGAAATGTCTCAAGCATTAATATTTGATATGGATGGCACGCTTTTTCAAACAGATAAAATTTTAGAAATATCCCTTAATGATACTTTTAATCACTTGCGCTCTCTTCATTATTGGGAAGGAGCTACCCCCATTCAAACATATCGTGAAATTATGGGTGTTCCATTACCGATCGTTTGGGAAACATTATTACCTAATCATTCTATCGAGGTAAGAGAACAAACGGATGCTTATTTTCTTAAACGATTGGTTACAAATATAAAGAATGGAAAAGGTGCATTATACCCAAATGTAAAAGAAATTCTCTCCTATTTGAAAGAAAATAACTTTTCCATTTACGTAGCTAGTAATGGCTTAATAGAATATTTACATGCCATTGTAGAATTCTATCAATTAAATAATTGGCTTACAGAGACATATAGTATTCAACAAATTGCATCACTGAATAAATCAGATCTTGTTCGTAGTATCATAGCCAAACACGGAATAACTAGTGCTGCTGTTGTCGGTGACCGACTTTCTGATATTAAGGCTGCCAAAGAGAATGGACTAATTTCTATCGGCTGTAATTTTGATTTTGCTAGAGAAGATGAAATTAGCCAGGCTGCTATCGTTATTGATGATTTATTGGAGTTAAAATCAATTATACCGAAATTATTCACCTATCCAGTTAACGAACTTCTACATAATATATAAGAGATTAATAGGACTAGGACTAATAATCCTACTGCGGAATCTATAAAGCTATAGAACAAATAGCTGCCTTATTTGGCAGCTTAGCTATTAAACATATTGTTCCTTATTATCAAATTGCATCCCGTTTCAATTCTTTACAATTTCAGCAATACTCATAAAGCTGTTTGTGCGAATCCCCCATAAATCAACGTTTCCAATAAATTCGTAATTTTGTTGACTTAACAATGTTTCTAAGCTTTCTTTCCGTTCCTCATAGGGCAATTTGTATTCATCTATTAAATGCGCTTCGTCTCCTACTATTTCATAATAACTAAATAAAATGGAGTAACCCATCAAAACTATCTCCCCTTTTTCCCATCGTACAATGTATTCAATTAAATACATTAATTTATTTCTATACAAAACATAGATTTTCATATTTATGTTACTTAGTATAATGTTGTAAAGTAAACTGAATATAAACTTCTAAAAATTTATTTTCAGTTTACATTTTGCTTTTAAAATTAGGATAACTTATAGCTATGGAGGCATTTGATGTTTAAAATATTAGTGGTGGAAGATGACAAAAATACAAGAAAATTAATGTGTGCTGTCTTAAAACAGTATGGGTATCAAACTTTTGATGCTCAAGATGGAATGGAAGCTCTTTGTATGATGGAAAAAGAACATGTTGATTTAGTAGTTCTTGATTTAATGATGCCGAAAATGGATGGCTATGAATTAACGCGACAGCTTAGACAATCATGGGAGACTCTCCCTATATTAATGGTTACTGCAAAACAAGAACCAAAAGATAAAAGGAAAGGGTTTCTTGTCGGTACCGATGATTATATGACTAAACCTGTGGATGAAGAAGAAATGGTGCTTCGTATTAAAGCTCTTTTACGGAGAGCTAAAATTGCTAATGAACATAAGCTTACAGTGGGTAAAACGGTACTTGATTATGATGCACTTACCGTATCCCGGGGTGATCTCGTTTTTACGTTGCCACCTAAAGAATTTTTCTTATTGTTCAAACTACTATCCTATCCAAATATGATTTTCACACGCATTCAGCTCATGGATGAGATTTGGGGGATGGAATCTGAAACAGATGATCGCACACTTAATGTTCATATAAACCGGTTAAGAGACCGGTTGCGAGATATTCCAGAATTTGAAATTGTGACTGTTCGCGGACTAGGCTATAAGGGAGTGAAAACAGGATGAGAGATTTCTTTACCAAACGATTAAGTCTTGCTATCACATTAGTTATGTTTGTCTTTAGTGTAATGGTTGCAACGGTATTGGTAGCTGCCATGATTACTTTTGCCTTACAGCATTTAGGAATTATCTCAAAGAATAGTCAGCTTCCTTTATTTCCCTTAGTCGCTTTTTTAGGCTTCTGTATATTACTTGGAACTTCCTTAACAGCCTTTCTCAGTAAAAAGGCATTAAACCCTATTCGAACCGTAATCGATGCTACACATAAAGTTGCTGATGGTGATTTTACGGTGCAAGTAAACATAAAAGGAATAGGAGAATTAGAAGAATTATCCCAAAGCTTCAATAAAATGACTCAAGAGCTTTCCGGAATTGAAACATTACGAAGTGATTTTGTAAATAATTTTTCACATGAATTCAAAACCCCTATTGTATCTTTACGTGGGTTCGCAAAATTACTAAAAGAAAATAATTTAACAGAAGAAGAGCGACAAGAATACCTAGATATTATCATAACCGAGTCGGAGCGGTTAGCGGCACTTTCTACAAATGTACTGGCACTTTCAAAGTATGAAAATCTTGAAATTATTACCGATAAAGCGCCATTTCGATTGGACGAGCAAATACGAAAAACAATCGTCTTAATGGAACCAAAATGGGCTGCCAAAGAAATTAATATTAACGTCGAACTAGATGAAGTGACCTATAGTGGCAATGAAGATTTAACGCAACAAATTTGGTTAAACCTTTTGGATAATGCTATTAAGTTTTCAAATGGTGGGGGCTTGATACAAATAACCCTTACAAAGACAAAGGAAGAAATTTGTTTTATAATCCAAGATAATGGATCTGGTATGGATAAGCATACAAAAGCACATCTCTTCGATAAATTTTATCAAGGAGATACCTCTCATTCCAAATCAGGCAATGGGCTAGGATTAGCACTTGTAAAGCGAATTGTGCAACTATGTCATGGAGAGATTTATGTTGAGAGTGAAAAAGATTGTGGTAGCATCTTTATCGTTCGAATATAAGTACTTCCCTCTTTCCTTTTGCTTTTTCCATAGACAAGAGAGATATTTTAATAGTGAAAATTTATGTTTTTTATAAAAAAGAAACAGGCACCAATTGCTTTGGTACCTGTTTTTTCTCTCTTCAATATTATCCCCAAATTTCTTTTGCCACATCAACAATGTATTTCAATTTATTCCATTGCTCTTCTTCTGTCAATTTATTTCCATGATGAGTGGAAGCAAATCCACATTGTGGACTGATACAAATCTGCTCAAGAGAAACGTACTTAGAAGCTTCTTCTACACGTGCTTTGATAGCTTCCTTATCTTCTAATTCTCCACTTTTTGAAGTGAATACTCCTAAAACTACTTGCGCTCCACCATTTGGTACAAACTCAAGTGGTTTGAAACCACCAGAACGTTCATCATCATACTCTAAGAAGAAACCATCTACTTTTTCCTTGGCAAAGAAGCTAGGCGCAATTTTGTCATATGGACCTTCAAATGCCCAAGTAGATTGATAGTTTCCACGGCATAGATGTGTTGTAACGATTAAATCTTCTGGTTTTCCTTCTAGAACACCATTAACTACACGTAAAGCTAAATCGATTAATTCTTGTCTTTCTAACTCACTTTTTGCAAATGGTAATTCTGGAGCACAAAGTCCTGCAATATAAACATCGTCAAATTGTAAATAACGACACCCAGCTTCATAAAATGCTTGAACTGCATCACGATATGCTTGGATAACATCGTTTGCATAATCTGCAAGCTCCGGATAGATTTCTTCATTACGAATTCCTGCATTGAAAAATTGATTTGGACTTGGGATTGTCATTTTGGCAACGGCACGATCTCCCACAATCTCATAAAATTCCTTGAAATCTTTAAGATGAGGATGATCAGGATTAAAAGATACTTTTCCTGTAACTCGTACGTCATATGCTTCTGTTTCAACCCCATTAAATTTATAACCGTGGTCAGGTACATAACCTTCTACACCATTTAAATGCTCCATGAAATCAGTATGCCAGAAGCGACGACGAAACTCACCATCTGTAACTGCTTGAAGACCAACTTCTATTTGTTTATCGACAATTCGTTTGATTTCTTCTGTTTCTACTGCACGTAGTTCTTCTGCAGTAATAACTCCATCAGCAAACTTCTTTCTAGCATCATGAATTGATTGTGGACGAAGCAAACTGCCTACATGATCTGCTCTAAATGGTGCCTTAATAATCGTTTTTGTCATTTGAATCCTACCTCCGTAAATTTCTTCTCTCTTTTTTTTGTTTGGATTTTTCTAAAAAACAAATTATTATGTATAGAAAAATCTCCTTTGTGGATCATACATAACTAATTTCCACACCTTGCTTAGTTATAAATAAATGTAACATGAAAACAAGCATTCGGAAACACACAAAATTTTAATTCTTGTGATTATTTAAAACTTTTCTAGTAATTCTACACTATTTCGAAAAAGAATACTAGAAGAAACAAAAAATAGACGCAAGCTACTATTTTGTTATAATAGCTGACGTCTATTTTTTATCATTTTATGTTTTAATATTCAAATCATGATGCAAGGATTCAGATGGAATAGGATTAATCGGAACTTGTCCTTTCGGAACTGGTTCTTTTACATAAACGAAGTCACCTGTACCATCTTGTGCACTTCCTGTTGCCCATAAGCCCTCAGAAGAAGCATCTCCTTCTGATAGATTCCAAAATTCATATGCTTCTGGTTGCGATTCTTTTTCTGCTTCTGGTGGGAAAGTTGCTGGAACGACCACACCATTTTTCGCTTCTAGTTCCTCAATTGCAGCCATCCATTGATATTGGTGGTAGCGGTCACGGGCTAACATTTTTCTAAATGTTGCTTTAACTCCCTCATCTGTTGTCATATGGTACAATCTTGCCACCTGCAGACGGCCTTGGCTTTCTGCGTGAAGATTGGAACGCATATCTGCTAATAGGTTACCACTTGCTACAATATAAGATCCATTCCACGGTACCCCATTAGAGTTTGTAGGCATACCACCCAAACCACTTACTAGCAGATGCTGTGGATTAATTCCACCCATAATGGCTGCAACTGCTGGATCTTTTGCAGCCTCCGCTTGATCCTCAGGTGACGCTCCATCTAGAAGCTGACTTATAAGAGAGCAGAGCATTTCCACATGTCCAATTTCCTCTGTCCCGATATCCATTAGCATATCCTTATATTTTTCTTCTCCTCTACAGTTGAAACCTTGGAAAAGATATTGCATCATAACTGTCATTTCCCCGAATTGCCCTCCAAGTACCTCTTGGATTTGACGTGCTAACATTGGATCTGGATTGTCCACTTTCACTTCAAACTGTAATTCCTTTTGATGACGAAACATGATATCTCCTCCTTATGACTTTTCGTATTTACTGTTCGATTAAGATGTACCCCGGATTACATAAGAGTAAACTGCGGGAAATATTTCCAAGCAAAAAGTTCCAGGTGCTAAAATGCCTCCTGGAACTTTTTTCTCTTATAATTTTCTAATATAGTAACTTCCTCCGTTTTTGCATCAAAAAGAAGTATTTTCATTTAAGTAAAACGCTTATATTTAAGAATAAAGAACCATTGCTAATCAGCTATATAATAACTGGATTATTTACTGCATTAGTATTGGTTGCGATTAGTCCTAGTGTACTCAATCCAGAGCCTGGTATCGCTATTTTAACTGGAACTGCTATATTCCCTTTAACAAATTCGGCCATCATTTCGATTCCAGCTGGTTTCTTAGGAGCATTTATTGGAACATCACTATCCAATAAACGGGATGAGAAGAAATACGCAGAAGTTATTGTTAAAGCTAATACGGGGATGAAGTGAAAATATAGCGCTGACATTCCATAACTTATTGTACAGGAAAGTCAGTCCATTGCTTTCCCGGGAAATAAAATGATAAAAACTGTCAATAATCGATTTTATCCTACTTTTTCCGCATACTCCTCTAACTTAGTTGATTACTTATTATATTTTTGAAGGCAATAACGTTTTCCCACGTCCAACATCAAAGTAACTCAAATATAGAATAAGATGGGAAAAGTAGAAATAGTAAGAAGATAAATTTATTTTTTCATACAGAATAAGCTCCCCTTTTTTCCTTGACCTTAAATGAAGTTGCCTCATAAATTCGAGACAACTTCTTCTACAATAAAGCAATTAATGCATATTATTATTCATTTGCTGTTGCATCGGCATACCTTGAGCAGGAGCAAATCCGTTTAAAATTTGCTGCATATCTTGTGCTGCTAATTGTGGCACTTGATAATAATGATGCTTGTTTTGATATAAGGAAACTTCATAAGCCATTTCAAGACAGTTTGGTATAGACGCGGCAATAACACGGCGTACTACTGGATTGGTTGTCTCTGCTGCTGCCATCGTTTTCATAGAGGCAGTTCCCTTAAGTGCATTTAGCATTGCTGCTGCCACATGTTGATCACTTATTTCCGTAACATTTTGAATTGGTTTAGATGGTGGCATTTGCGTCATACCAAAGATGAAATCATTATTTTCTTTCATCATATATGGCTCAGTTCTCTTAGCAGGGGATTGTCCTGTTTGAAAACACTGTAATGTTAAATTATATTCTTCTTGGATAAATTGAGATTGTCTGTTATGGATATCACGTAATTCAGGATCCTGAATATGCCCCCCTAACAGTTTATATAAATTTAATGTATTTATTGCACCAGCCAAAACTTCATGAACATCGAACATTTCATGCCCACCATGATTCATTGCTTGGGGAACTTGTCCTGTTTGTATATTTTGGTGTACTTGCTGTCCATTTTCTAACATATAACGTCCTCCTTTTCTAATATAATAAACAACAGGATTAGTATGATAAAACCACATTAAACTATTCGTTTAAAAATAAAACATAATATGGCAATACATATGGTTTGGTTTCTAAAAACATGGATTATTTTCTTATTTTAATCCATCCTAACAATTAGGAGGAGGTGTTATAATGCCAAGAGATCAAGTACATGTTAACGTGGATCCTAATATGGATGGGCCAAGAGAGGGAGTAATTGCTGATGCTGATGGAGACCAATTAGGTATAAGTAGAGACACTGGCGCAGAAACAACTGCCTTTCATGTGAAGCAATTAAAAAAAGACCCTGAATTGGCAAAATTTAACCAAACATTTAAACAATAATTTATAGAAAAAGAATTTGTAAAACTTAGGAATCATATGGAGGTAGAAATGAGTAGCTATTTAGATAAAGTGGTCACAAAAGTGAGAGATTCTTTTGCCCATGCAACTGATTCAGTTCGCAAAAGTTTCCTCAACCTAACTGGAGAAGCTTCTGTCTCCATTAATCAGCTTGCAGCTTTTATAAAAGATCATAAGGAAACAAAAACAGAATGCAAATATTTATTGGGGAATTATTATTATTTTAGCCATTTGCAGGAAAATGGCATTCATTACTATTTAGAGACAAATGGCAATTATATTTTACAGTTAGATGCTAGCACAAAGGATCAGATTCTTATTGCCTATCGTTCTTACAAGGACAAGTTGTCTTTAAATTCCCCCATTAAATTCCCCAAAATATATTAAAAATAACAAAAAAACAGGATAGCATGAATTGATCTCGCTTCCTGTTTTTTAATATAGCTTAGACTATTTTCCCTTCCCAGCTCTGCATCCCACCAACCATATTTACTACATGAAAACCATTTTCCGATAATAATTGGGCTGCCTGACTACTTCTTCCACCAGCTTGACAAACGATATAATATTCTATTTGCTTATCTAATTCATGCATACGAAATTCAAGTAAGCGTAAAGAGATATTCATTGCGCCAGGAATTTTTCCTGTAGCCACTTCAGCTGGTTCACGAACATCAATAATGGATACGTTCTCCCCGCTGGATAGTTTACGATTTAATTCCTTTGGTGTAATTTCCTTCATACTATTATTCCTCCCAAAAATATTTTTAGCTACTTTAGATAAATAAATTCACATGCCCATCCTCTGCTTCCGCTAAATAGGCAGCTACACCAGCATACTCTATTCCGTCCAACAGCTCTTCTTCTTTTAATCCAAGTAAGTCCATTGTCATGGTACAAGCAACAAGGTTTACATTCTGCTCTTGTGCCAATGCAATTAATTGGGGGAGTGTCATCGCATGATGTTTATCAATAATATGCTTAATCATTTTCTGGCCAAATCCTGCATAATTCATTTTGGATAAACCCATTCTCTCCGCCCCCCTTGGCATCATTTTGCTAAAAAGCTTTTCTAAAAATCCTTTATTTATTTGGACCTTTTCTTCCTTTCGAAGTGCATTTAGTCCCCAAAAGGTATGAAATATCGTTACTTCATGATCATAAGCAGCTGCACCATTCGCAATAATATATGCGGCCATTGCTTTATCATAATCTCCGCTAAATAGTACAATCGTTGTTTTCTTTGTCATTGTCCCACTCCTAGTCATTTACCTTTACCCCTATAGGTATTATACATACTAAAAATAATAAGCTCTATTATTCTAGAGCCTATCCCTTTTTATCATCTACTCTTTACTAACAGGTTAACAGCTTCTTTAATAACTTCATCCATTCTTTCGCCGTTTTTTTCTGCTTCTACTACACAATCTACTAAGTTAGTGCTAACAATTACTCCCATTGTTCGATCTACTGCTGAACGAACTGCTGATAGCTGTGTTATTACTTCTTTACAATCCTTATTATCTTCCATCATTTTCAGAATCCCTCTTAGTTGACCTTCCATTCGTTTCACTCTATTTTTTAATTGATCATTATATTCCAAAGAAAATGCTCCTTCCACTCAATAAGTATTTTTTAATCAACCATTATTAATCATTTCATTATACTTGATTAAATAATACTATATATAGTTTGTCAACGAACAAGCCAGCTAATGAAAAGGAGATTTCCTTACCATTCATCTATTTTTTCTTAATCCAAAATTTGATAATAGAACCTTCTTGTTCTGTTTTTAAAATTTGATGTCCGACTTTTTTTGTCCATGCCGGCAAATCAGTTAAAATTCCTTTGTCTGTTGCCAATAATTCTAATACTTGATTACTCTGTAACTCATCTATCCCTTTTTTTAACTTAACAATTGGCATCGGACAAGTTAAACCTGCAACGTCTAATATAGAATCAATTTGAATAGACGCTTCTGCTTTACTTCCTTCTTCTTTACGTTCTTCTTTTTGCGAACTACTTTCTTTTGTGATTTCTACTGTATCTGTCAAATTAGTAACAGCAGAATACGTTTTCCAGCCACCATCTACATTTTTTACGTCAAATCCATTATTTTTTAATATTCTACTAGCTAAATAACCTCTTAGACCAACTTGACAACTTACATAAATCGGTTGATCCTTTGGTAACTCATCTAACTTATCTCTTAATTGACCTAAGGAAATATTCTGAGATCCCTCAATAAAACCAAATTCTCGCTCTACACTTTCCCTTACATCTATTAAATATCCACCGTTTTGGACTATTTGATCCACTTCATGCCACTGGATTTGTTCTAGTTCTCCGTCTACAATATTAGTTGCAACATATCCTGCCATATTTACTGGATCCTTGGCAGATGAATAAGGCGGTGCATAGGAGAGCTCTAAATTCGTTAAGTCCTCTACTGTTAAATTCCCTTTTATTGCAGTTGCAATTACATCAATTCGCTTATCTACACCGGCTCTTCCAATTGCTTGTGCACCGTAAATTCGTCCTGTTTCTTTATCAAAAATTAGCTTTAAGGCAATAGGTGAGCTTTCCGGATAATAGCCAGCATGTGCATAAGGATGAATGTGAACCACTTCATATGGGATATTCCACTTTTGAAGCACTTTTTCATTGTTTCCTGTAGTCGCAACTGTTAGGTCAAATATTTTAACAATGGAAGTACCTAATGTCCCTTCGTACTTTTCTCTTTTTCCCAATATATTATTTGCCGCAATTCGTCCTTGACGATTTGCCGGTCCTGCTAATGGAATCATTGTCTTTTTTTTATTGATATAATCGCGAACCTCAATTGCATCTCCTACAGCATAAATATCTTGATTTGAAGTTTGGAGCAAGTGATTTACAATAATACCACCTTGTACTCCAATTTCTAAACCGGCAGATTTTGCTAACTCGTTTTCCGGTCTAACACCAATAGAAAGAATAGTCATATCAGAGGTTATCTCTGTATTATCTTCTAATACTACTTTCTTGCCATTTTCTTCAAATCCCTTCACTCCATTTCCTAAGATAAGAGTGACTCCATTTTGTTTAAGATGTGTTTGAACAGGACTCGCCATTTCCACATCAAGCGGAGCTAAAACCTGATTACCCTTTTCGATAACTGTTACTTTTATGCCCCGAGCAACTAGGTTTTCCGCCATCTCTAAACCAATAAAGCCTCCTCCAATTATTATGGCACTATTTGGTGCTTGATGATCGACAAAATCTTTTATTCTATCTGTATCTGGTATATTTCTTAGTGTAAATAAAGATCCATGATTTTCTATCCCAGGAATAGGTGGAATAATTGGTCTAGCTCCAGGAGAAAGCAGCAATTTATCATAGAACTCTTCATAAACCTGAGCTGTTTTTAAGTTTTTAATCGTCACTTTTTTATTTTTTGCATCAATAGCTACAGCCTCACTATTTACTCTTATATCTAATTGAAATCTATTAGACATTCCTTCCACTGTTTGCACAAGTAATTTACTGCGATCTGTAATCGTTTCACCAATATAATAAGGCAATCCACAATTAGCAAAAGAAATATGCTCGCCTCTTTCAATTAAGATGATTTCAGCCTCTTCACTTATTCTTCTTAATCTTGCAGCAGCTGTTGCACCTCCTGCAACACCACCAATTATAACTACTTTTGTTTTCATATAAAATCTCCTCTCTTTAATACCTACAGGGGTATAATAGAATGTATAAAAAATACCCCAAGGGGTTTATTTATGTATTATATATGTCTTTAAATTGAAAGTAAAGAAAAAGGTGTCCGGCACTACAAAAGATAAGTAAGTATCTAATGCATCGCCTAACACCATTCTATGAACTAATTTATACAAGTCTTCTACGAATTCTACTACTTATAAAGTCAATGACAGAAACAACAACAATGATAATCATTAACATCATCCCAACTCGTTCCCAGCTACGCTGCATTGCGGCAATGATAAGAGGCGTACCAATTCCACCTGCACCAACTACACCAAGTACGGTAGATGAACGCACATCAATTTCATAGCGATAAATAGCATAAGAAGCAAATTCAGGAATAATCTGTGGAATTACCCCATACCAAATCGTTTGCAGTCTTCCAGCACCATTAGCTTTGAATGATTCAAGCACACTCATATCAATCGATTCAATAACTTCTGAATACAATTTTCCAAGCATCCCAATGGAGTTAATTCCAATCGCAAGCACCCCGGCAAATGGTCCCATTCCAACTGCAGCAACAAAGATAATCGCAAACATTACCTCTGGAAATGCACGAATTGCATTTAAAATCCATTTTCCAATATAGGAAAACTTCGAAATATTGGATGCAGCTAAAAATCCAAATGGAATTGCTAAAATGGCTCCAATAACTGCTCCTCCATATGCGATAGCTAATGTTTCAATCATATAGGCTATGTATTCAGGCACCTTCTCTAATACTGCATCATCAAAGAATGGATTCCAAAATAGACGTTGCAGTAATGCGCCTGGACTCAATGTTGATCCTCTATATGTCAAATCTGTAGTAGTCAGGGCAATATAGTATAGAAAAATAAGGATGACAGCAGAAATAATTGTTCTAATCCAAAACATCCTGTCTTTTTTCGGCTTTTGTATGATAGTATTTTTCGTCATTATAATAAACGCTCCCTTACACGACTACTTACAAAGTCAATGATAGTGACCGCAATAAATGTCATAAGTATGATAGTTGACACATTTCCATAATTAAATAAACTAGTTTGCTGTTTTAAAATAATCCCAATTCCACCTGCACCAACAAACCCTAAAATAACAGATGCACGTACATTTATTTCTAACACATATAATGCGTAAGAAGTATATTGCGGCAAAATTTGTGGGATGACAGCATATCTAATTACTTGAATGGTATTCGCACCAGTTGCCCGAATGGCCTCAAGAGGATTTGGATCAATCGCTTCAATTGTTTCACTTATAAGCTTTGCAAGAATCCCTAGTGAAAAAATAAACAATGCCCCAATACCGGAGATAACACCAATACCCATAAAGGCAACAAGAAGAACGGCCAGAATAAGCTCTGGTATCGTACGAATGATGTTTAAAATAAATCGTACAATTTGATAAAACACTTTGTTCTTATTAATATTTGCAGCAGCAAGAAAGCTTATTGGCAATGCAAATATAACCGATAGTGTTGTACTCAATAATGCCATATTCCACGTTTCTATTAATGCTTTCATAACGGTAGAAATGTACTTTAAATTAGGCGGAAAAAAATCATAAATAACAAAATCTATAACAACTGGCATTCCAGCAATAATCAGATTTGGATAAGCTTCCGTGTAAAATGCAGAAGCTATATATAAGCCTATTACAATTATAAGGATATAAGTTATTGTTACTTTCGTCTTTGAATGGAATACAGCAATATTCCCATTATCCACTGACGCTTTATTCTTTTGCTTCGACATTATTATTCAGCTCCTATAATGTCATCTTCTTTAATTGGACGACCATAGATCTCTTCGAATGTTTTTTCACTTACTTCACTAACTGGTCCATCAAATACTACTTCTCCTTCACGCATGCCAATAATACGGTCTGCATATTCCATTGCCATATCAATAAAGTGAAGGTTAATAATTGTCGTAATCCCGTCTTCTTTATTAATCTTCTTTAAATCTTTCATAACTGTATGAGATGTCGGTGGGTCTAAACTTGCGACAGGCTCATCTGCCAAGATGACATTAGGCTTTTGCGTTAATGCTCTTGCAATACTAACACGTTGCTGTTGTCCACCACTTAATTGATCTGCTCTGCGGTATGCTTTATCGTCAATTCCGACTCTCGCAAGACTACCCATTGCCAATTCCTTATCTTCATTTGAAAATAATCCAAATAAGCTTTTAAATGTACCCGTTCTGCCAAGACTTCCAGTTAACACATTGCGAAGCACAGACATTCTTTTTACTAAATTATAGCTTTGAAAAATCATGCCGATATTTCTGCGGACTTCTTTTAATTGACGCTCATTACACTTTAACGTATCTTTTCCATTAATAATTAGTTCCCCTTCTGTAGGCTTCACTAATTGATTAATACTTCTTATTAAAGTAGACTTTCCAGCGCCTGATAAGCCTACAACAACAATAAATTCTCCGTCATTAATCTTTAAGTTAACATTCTTTAATCCTTGATGACCATTCGGGTAAGTTAAAGATACATTTTTAAATTCAATCATCTAAAGAAACTCCTCTGCATTTACTTACTTGTAAAAAAGGAGGTAATTAGCTCCTCCTTTTTTACATTACTGTCTATTATTCAGATAACTCATCTTCGAACTTGCTATATACTTCTCTTACAATATCATAATCTTCTGGCTTAGCCTCTGCAATTCCATCCCAAGTATATACATCATTCATGATTGCCATCATTTCTTCATCATCATTAAATGCTAGGAATGCATCTTTAATTTTTTGTTTCCATTCATCTGGAAGATCACTGCGTACAGATAATGTATCATTTGGAATTGGATCTGTATGACCGATAACCTTTAAGTCTTCTTTAACTGTAGGATAGTCACCTTCTACTGTATCACGTGCATCATCAAATGTAGTTGCAAAATCAGCTTGTCCATCAAGTAATGAAAGAATCGCATTATCATGTCCACCAACTACTGAATGTTGGAAATGTGTAGATAAATCCTCTACGCCCATATCCATTAATTGTGATGCAGGGAATAAATATCCAGAAGTAGATAATGTATCTGCATATGCCCAAACAAGACCTTCTGTATTTACTAAATCTTCAATAGAATTAATTTCTGAATCTGCTGGAACAACATATTGAGCAACATAACTGTCGCCGCCATTACGAATCGCTTTTAATAGTACATCAACATCGGCACGATCTTCTGCTTGAACATAACCAAATGGATTTAAGAACCCAATGTCAATTTTCCCCGTTCTCATACCTTCTACTAATCCAACGAAGTCAATCATAACTTCTGCTTTAACAGGAATTCCAAGTTCTTCTGAAAGTTTTTCCTCAAGTGGTTCTACTGTATCAGCAATTTTATCTGCCTCTTGTGATGGAATAAACCCTAAAGTTAATTCCTTAATTTCCTCGTCATTTCCATTGCTACTTTCGTTCTTTTCTTTCCCACCACAAGCTGTTAGTGCTACAAGCATTAATACCATAACTAGTGAAAATAATGTCTTTTTCAATTTCTTAGCCCTCTTTTCTTAATAAATTGTGTAATAAATAAAAGAAAACAACTGCAAAAAAACGATAAAAAAGTAGCTTTTAGTATGTATCTACATACTAAAAGTTTGTCCCCCCCTGTTCAAATTGTTGTAATGGATAAAATATATATAAAAATGGAAAAAGTCCATTTCTATTACGAAAGAGAGATATAAATACTGTAATACAAATGGTAATAGTAATTAAGAAAGACTGACAATTACCTGATCCTTTATTTAGCTAAATGAAACATTAATTTTTTCAGAATATTCAATTTAATAGAAACCTACTATTTTTAAGATAGATATTCAAGAATATATTGATGAATTCCCGGTCTAGAAAATATAGTGGATGATTTCGTAAATACATTAATCGCTTGGTTTTCCAAGGTTGTCATTTCTGCACCTACTTCATTCAAAATGACTATACCTGCGGCAATATCCCATGGAGAAAGTCTAAAATCCAAGGAAGAATCTAATCTCCCACAAGCAACATATGCGATTTCTAATGCTGCAGAGCCAAGATAACGAACACCTCTTACATCATTTACTAAATGGTGCATTTTTTCATAGTCCACTTTTTCATTTGGAACAAGCCACAAATGATTGAAACATATTACTGCTTCTTCTACCCTACATGAAGTTAAAGTAGATAATGGCTGATCATTTAGAAAAGCGCCCTGATTTTTTATTGCAGAGAACAGTTCCTTTTTAATAGGATCATAAATATAACCAATGGTTGGGTCACCATCAATATAAACCGCAACAGAAATTGCATAATTCAGATTCTGATGGACAAAATTAGTTGTACCATCTATTGGATCAATAATCCAAACTACTCCTTCTTGCGTATCTATTGGTAATACATCTGACAAACCTTCTTCTCCTAAAACATAATGTCCAGGATAGGTTGACTTAATATTTCCGATAAAAAATTGTTCAATTTCTTTATCTTTTTGGGTAACAATGTCAGCAGCAGATGTTTTATATTCGACATTTAACTTTTCTTCCTGAGATAAGTTTAGACGTGCCCCAGCCTCCAGCGTCCATTCCTTCGCTTTCTCAGCAATCTCAATTACTCTCGAATCTACCATCTTTTCCTCCTCTGAAACTTACTGTATACAAGACTTCATTAATTTATGTATAAAATAGCTATAAGAATTAATAGTTTTGCCGTTATTTGTAACTATATGTTAGTTTATATCACATCATCTCTACTTTCAATAGAATATTGAATTTTTTCATGCTAATTTTTATTTTGCAAAAGTTTCCACAATAATATTAATAAAAAATTTACATTCTACCTAACGCTGTAAATAACTGTGGTTAATATATATCCCCTCAATATGTTGATTCACTGAATGCAGGAAAAGTTAAGGATTGGAACAGAGAGAATGTAATGATAATCTCTTGTCTAAAAAAATAGAAAGCAAATTGCTCTCTACTTTTAAATCTATACAACCATCACTGCATTTAAGATTTTATTATTCTATTATATTAAGAATAAATCAGTCGGCAGTTTTCCACATAGAAGGAATGTTTATAACTCGCCTTTAAAGCGTAAAACACTCCTCCGCTTTAATTCCTATTCCAAGTACTAGTCTTTTTCCTTGTACTACATATTATCCGAGCCATGATGTTGTAGCTATCCACACAATTCCACTGAACAATAGGAGTAGGAAACCAAGTTGAAGAAATGTAAATAGCGATTCTTTGCGATTATCCAAATACTTCCACTCTATTAAGGCACGTGTAAGTCCTGAAACAGTAATGAAAAGAAGCAATACAAAATAGGGCTGTAAATACCACAGTTTATAAGCATAATTTATTATAAAGGCGATAAATAAAAGAAACATGAAAGCAATTCTTATACACCAATCGATTCGTTCGTGCACTTTATTTATATGGTTATAAGAGAAAAACTTTCGTCTTGGTAAATTCAATATTTTTCTAGCAACTAAATCAAATAGGTAACTAGCTATAAAAAAGACAAATAATATGATCAATAATTTCAACCAAAAAATTCCTTCGAATCCGTACATAGCTCGTTTTCCTTTCTCCGTTATTTTTATGTAAATATATACGAACTATAAGGTAAAAAGTTCCATCGATCTATATCTTTTTAGCAATATATACAATTAGGATTAATTTTGGATTATATCTTTTTACGGTTTAATCTTAAATACATTTTTTTCCGGACTAAAATATGGCATACCGATTTCTATTGTCGGTATGCCATAGAAAAACTAAATTTTTGATTTTTTAACAAGCTTTATTTTAATTCCTTAATAAAAGCTTCAACTTCCTCCTCATTTGTTGCCCATGAAGTAACAAGTCGAATCGCAAAATGATCATTATCGACTTTTCCCCAAATATTGAATTGGTAATTCTTCTGCAGCTCTGCAATCATTTCATTAGAAAAAATCGGGAATACCTGATTGGTAGAAGATTCCGTTAAAAACTGATAGCCTTTCTCTGCCAATGCTATGTTTAGTCTGTCTGCCATCTTATTAGCATGCTCCGCTAATTCGAAGAAAAGATTGTCTTTAAATAGTTCATAAAATTGGATTCCTAGAACTCTCCCTTTAGCTAGCATCGCTCCCTTTTGCTTTATATGGTAACGAAAATCTTCCTTCAAGGAATCATTCTTTATCACAAGTGCTTCTCCCATTAATGCTCCATTTTTTGTTCCACCGATATAAAAAGCATCTAATAATTCTGGAAAATCACTTAAATCTAGATCATTATCCTTTGCACATAGTGCAGATCCTAATCGTGCGCCATCCATATAAAAAATTAAATTATTTTTTTGACAAAACGCACTTAATAGTTCAAGTTCTTGTTTGGAATAAATGGTTCCAATTTCTGTTGAGTTAGATATGTATACTAGCCTTGGCTTAACCATATGTTCATCTGTATGTTCATCCAGCACCTTTTGCAGCAAATCTGGTGTTAGCTTTCCATTTTCCGTATCAACTGTTAAAACTTTATGCCCTGTTGCTTCTATCGCCCCTGTTTCGTGGACAAAAATATGTCCAGTGGAAGCTGCAATTGCTGCTTCATGTGGTCTCAAAAAGGCAGAGATTGCAATGAGATTTGTTTGTGTTCCACCGACTAAGAGATGAACATCTACCTCATCACTTTTCATTTTTTCTTTTAATACTTCCACCGCTTTGTTTGTAAAGGAATCCTGTCCATACCCTATTTCTTGTTGTAAATTGGATTCTACCAATGCTTGGAGAATTCTTGGATGTGCGCCTTCACTATAATCATTGTTAAAACTATACATGGACATAACCTCCTTTTTTTAAAAATATTCTCTCATAAAAAGATTCTCCTTGTCACGAAATGTTTTCACTCAAAATATAAAAAAGGCCAAACGCATCGGAGTACATTGGACTAACCTAAAATAGTGAGACAATATAAAACACCTCCAAAATGGCAATACTTGAGATAAGTATTGTGACATTATTCGGAGGTGTTTTTGCGTGGGCAAAAAAACTGTATATACAAAAGAGATT
>NZ_CATNHG010000104.1:0-33669 GCF_950097965.1 Bacillus sp. T2.9-1 | reverse complement strand
TTTTTTAATGCTTAATTTTTTCCAGCTACCGCGCTCTCGCTTGGTGGCCTTTTTGTCTAGTTGGGGGACTCGTCCCCCAACTAGACAAAAAGGATATTTATTCTCCCACAAACATTTTACTCATACAGGAGAGGATTTGAACAATTTTTGTTTTTTATCCTCATTTAAATGAATGGGACGGGAAAAATTACTGCTTTGCTGCCCATTCTCTTGCCAGCATGCTGTAGGAATATAAATCGTGATAATGGTCATAAAGAAATTCACCATCTCTGATAATTCCCTCTTTAGTAAAGGCTAGCTTTTCAGGAATTGCTTGGCTTTTTATATTTCTTACCCCACATTGTATTTCCATTCGGTTTAACTTTAAATAATAAAAAGCATAATTCAGCATGGCAGCTACAGACTTTGTCATAATACCATGTCCTTGTGCATCTTCTGCTAAAAAGTAACCAATGCTTGCTTTGCGGCTTCCCCAATCTATTTGTTGTAACGTAATCATCCCTACTAGCTTACCATTAAAAAAAATGCCTGCATTTAGTTCCGTTTGTTCAGTAAAGAGTTTATTCCATAAGGGAATAATGGTTTGATATTGATAAGGAGAAGTTATTTGATCGACCCATGGGAGCCACTCCCGTAAATACTTTCTGTTTTGATTAACGATTTGAAAAAGTTCACTGGAATCTTTTACTTCTAATAGTCGTAATCTAATCTGCTGATCTACAAAAATATTAAACAACATCGTTCATCCTTTCTAATTTTCTAAGAAGGAGATATCGTTGTATTTTATGCGAAGAAAAATATTTGGCTCGCAAACTTTGAAATCTTACGCTATCTAAAGTGGAAATTAGGCGTTTTGAAACCAGACAGTAATTTTTATAAAATATTGTAAAATAGGTTAAAAAATAGGTAGAATGTACCGATATTAAAGATATAGAGACATAACTAAGGCATTCTCTGATGGAGACGCTGTTTATTAGTGAAAGCGTTTATTTCATATCGGTGTTTGCTTAGAAATGGCCCCTTAATATGGACGGCGGAAGAGAGGATGTTTCGTAATGAAAAAGAAAAATAGTTTTAAAGTGAAAACGCTCATTATAATGAATGTGCTTATCCTAATAACTACATTAATTAGTGCATTTGTTGGTTTTTATGTCGCCAAAAATGAAAATTCAGAAACAGTAATAATCTTTATAGGTGCAGTAGTTATCATTACTGTATTAAGCTCATTTGTTTTATATGTTCTAATGAAAGGTAAATTTAAGGCAATCTCCCGCCTGAATGACAAAGTAAATATGGTGTTGCAGGGACAGCCATCTTTCGAATATAGCTACAAGGCGAAAGATGAAATAGGTCAATTAAGCCGTTCTATTGATCAGTTACAGGAGAAATATTCTTTTTTAGTATCCAGTTTAAAAACGGTGAATGAAAATGGGCTGAATCAAGCAAATGATGTTTCGGTTATCGCAGAGGAAACATTGGCAAGTTCAGAAGAAATTGGTAGAGCAATGGCTGAAATTGCGGAAGGAGCTGTAAGCCAAGCGTCCGAATTGGAAGAAGTGAAAAGAGAGATTGATAGTCTTACTAATTCGATTGATAATATGGAAGGAAAAAATCAAATCATTAAGCAAGCGACTGAAAATGCGCAAGAAGCATCCCATAATGGACAAAAGACGATTAATTCTCTGAAAATATGTAATGAGAATGCAAGTAAGTCTACAAACGATGTAAGTATTGGAATCAGCAGTCTCTATCAAAAAGTGCTAGATATTTCAAAAATTACTTCCACTATTAATAGAATTGCAGAACAAACAAATCTTCTCGCTTTAAATGCAAGCATTGAGGCTGCAAGAGCTGGCGAACATGGAAAAGGCTTCTCTGTTGTTGCAAATGAGGTTCGAAATTTAGCTGAAGAGACAAACTCTGCTACCAAACAAATTCAAGATATGATCCAAAATATTGAAAAAGAAATGGAAAGTACGGTCATGTCGATATATGAAACGACAAACCAAACAGCAGAATTAGACACAGCAGTAAAGGATACAGAAAAAGAATTTACTGCGATTGCAGCAGCTGTTATTAATAGTATTGCAGCAGTTAAAGAAATGACAGGTGAACTTAACCGTGTGGTTGAACAAAATAATCATATTTCCCGTTCCATTGCAATGGTTTCAGAAGTATCAGAGTCTGTAGCTGCAGCAGTTGAACAAATTGCTTCTAGTACTGATGAGCAAACATCTGCAATTGGAAATATGGCCAAAACAGCAGAAGTAATGAAGAGTAGTAATGAGGAATTGAAGGATTCATTGGTAAAATTTAATCTATTATAAAGGAAAAGCCTTTGCTTGGGAGCAAAGGCTTTTTTTTATAGTTTCGAAAACATAAAGAAAGCAATTATCAAAAGCTAGTTTCCTAGATAAAGATGCCATTTCACTATGGTTAGAAGAAGTCCTAGAGTTTTAACTAAAAGCCTCCACAAAAACAATTCATCTCAGTGGGGAGGGTAGTGCACAAATACATTAGTTTCTAAAATTCATTGAATTGTCACAATTATCTGTATAAATCAGATTGAATACTGTTGTTGTGATTGATATAACTATCTTATAAGAGAAAGATAATCATTCTCAATTGAAGAAAAGAGGTGAAGTAAGGTGGAAGTTAGGGTTGGACAAAGATTAAAAATAAATAAAGTAGAAGAAGGAAATTCTATGCTTCAAAGAAGATTACTTGATTTCGGATTAATGGAGGGTGCTGTAATAACTATCCAGCAAATTTTGCCATTTGAAGGACCATGCATTTTGGAATATGAAGGTACAGTAATTGGGATGAGAAAAAGAGATATGAAAATTTTGCAAATGGAGAGGGTATAAGATGGAATTAGCACTTTTGGGAAATCCGAATACTGGAAAGACATCTTTATTTAACCATCTAACGGGAACATATGAATATGTTGGAAACTGGAATGGAGTGACGGTAGAGAAAAAGATCGGTACTTTAAAAAATAAAAAGGCAATTTTAGTAGATTTGCCAGGTGTTTATTCTTTAACACCAATCTCTGAAGAAGAAGCTGTAGTCACAAAGTATTTATTAGAAGGAAAGATGAGTCGGATTGTCAATATCATTGATGCCTCTCAGTTAAAGCGAAATTTGTTATTATCAATCCAATTAATAGAATACGGTAAACCAGTTATTTTTGCCTTAAATATGATAGACATTGCAAAAAGAAATGGGAAGAGTATTGATTATCCTTTGTTAGCAACCTATTTAGGAGCTACTACTATTGCAATAAGTGCAAGAAAAGGGAATGGTTGTGAGGAGCTATCACGAGCGTCCACTATTAAACAGACGATGGAGAATGAAGAACATACTCTATCTATTCATTATGGAGAAATAATAGAAGAGGCAATAGAAAAAATGACCCTCATGCTTCAAGAAAAAACAGACCTTTCAATAAGATGGCTTACAATCCAATTACTTGATGGAAATGCAGCAATTCGTTCCTTTCTAACTAATCTTTTGACAAAACAAGAGATAGATTCATTGATTAATGATGTAACAATAGAATGTGAAAAAATAGGAAAAAAGCCAGAACAAGTAATCTATCTTAAACGGAGAGAAGTGGTTGATCAAATTGTACAAAGAGTCGAAGTAATAGCAGATAAAAAACGTATGCCAATCTCGGATAATTTAGATTATCTTGTAACAAATAAATATTTAGGTTTTCCTATTTTTATAGTCTTTATGTATTTATTATTTATGATGACTTTTGATTGGTTTGGAACACCGTTATCTGATTTGCTAGATTATTTTATTTCTGATTTATTAACGAATGGAGTAACAAGTCTTTTAACAAGTTTGCAAGCTACAGACTTTATAAAATCCCTTGTTATTGATGGAATTATTGCAGGGGTAGGTGGGGTTTTAGTTTTCGTTCCGCAAATTTTTATTTTGTTTTTTTGTATTTCCTTTTTAGAGGACTCGGGCTATATGTCTAGAGTAGCACTCGTAATGGATAAATGGTTAGAAAATGTAGGATTGAATGGGAAAGCCTTTATCCCAATGATTATTGGGTTTGGCTGCAATGTTCCTGGGGTCATGGCGGCAAGAACGATCGAAACAAAGAAGGAGAGATTATTAACGATTTTATTGTTACCATTAATGAGTTGCTCGGCAAGATTTCCTGTTTATGCATTATTCATAGGAGCTTTCTTTGGAAAAAATGGAGCGATAATAGTGTTATCTCTCTATATTTTAAGTATTGTAATGGCCTTATTACTCGCTAAATTATTTTCCTCCACTATTTTAAAAGGAGAAAAATCTATCTTTCTAATCGAACTGCCACCATATCGATTACCTAGTATAAAGGTATTATGGAAAAGTACATGGGACAAAGGAAAAGGATTTTTAAAGAAGGCAGGTACTTTTATCTTCGCTGGTTCTGTTTTCATCTGGTTATTAACTTATTTAGGCCCAGGGGGATTAGATGTAAAAATGGACCAAAGCTTTTTAGCGTTAATTGGTTCAGTGATGGCTCCAGTTCTTGCCCCACTAGGTTTTGGAACATGGGAAGCAGGAGCATCCTTATTAACTGGATTTCTTGCAAAAGAAGCAATTATTTCTGCTATGAATATCATATATGCCGTTCCTGATACAAGAAGCTTGCAGCATTTAATGGGTGAAGTCTATACGCCGCTAGCCTCCTATAGTTTTATGGTGTTTATTCTATTATACATTCCTTGCCTAGCAACACTTGGTACTATCTATAAAGAAACAGGATCAAAAAAATGGTCTGCATTTTCTGTTGGTTATGCACTTATTCTTGCATATCTTATTTCTTTTGTAATTTATCAACTCGGAAAATGGATCGGTTTAAATTAAAGGAGTGAATAGAATGTTGATCAGCATTTTACTCGGATTTCTGATTTTTAGTTACGCAAGTTATGGGTTATACCGTCACATTCAACAATCGAAAAAGGGAAGATGTGCAGCGTGTTCCTTACAGAAAGCTTGCGAACAAAAATGTGAAGCATTGAACAAAAAAAATTAATTTAGGGCATCTCATAGTTTTAAATTGATATTTATGCAAAGGAAGCTTATAATATTAGTGATGGTGTAAAATTACACATAACTAATAAGGGAATGAAGAAACTTTGACTAGAGAAGAAATTATTGAGAGTGTATCGGAAAAGATGAGATTAATACGCACAGAAGCGGGATATACCCAAGATAAGATGGCTGAGGTTATTGGTTTATCAAAAAAGACATTAGTGCAAATTGAGAAAGGCAGACTATACGCAGGTTGGTCTACTGTAGTAGCAGTTTGCGCACTTTTTAGAGAGACAGAAACGGTTCGCTTTTTATTTGGTAATGAGCCATTAGAGGTATTAGAAACAGTTGCTCGAGATGGAATGGATTATCGAAAAGAGAAAACCCTTGGTGGAAAAGTATGGTGGAGAGAAGTAGAAAAAAAGAATGGATTTATTCTACAACAAAATATTATAAGTCAGCATTTTCGAATTATTGACGAGGACCATTTTCGAATCTTCTCTAGCTTTGAAGAAAAAGAATCAAAAGATCGTTTTAAGGAACTTAACGGCGAATAAATCATGCATAAATTAGGCTGTCCTATGAGTGTTAGTTTTTATTGAAAAAGACTAATAATTTAATAAGGGCAGCCTATTTTTGTGCTACTTTATTAGAAAATCACTTATAAATCTTAATATGAAATGATTGAATGGGTCCATGCGGTGAGGAAAAACAACAAAGGAAAACATAGATTGAAATGCTATACAGGTTTAAGCGTTAGCATCCGTGTCTATAAGAGCATCTTTCAAGAGGAAAAGGTAAAGAGAGAGCATCTCAGTAACCATAAAAGCCTCAATTAAACGAAAAAGAGACATCTGGCAAAGTATATTTTCATTACATTCAAAGAGCCTGGCTCCCTTTCATAAAGAAAACAATCTGATATCAGACTTAATAATGGAATTTCTTTCCGTCTATAGACGGAAAGAGAAACCATCGCATGAATGTTCATTATCTATAGGAAGAAAGATAGAATAAACTCATCAACTAAAGGATGAGGGATAAGAAATGAATAAATTTACAGAAATTTTTAAAAATGCGAGCTTTACCAGACTATTTATAGCCAATGTCACATCACAAATGGGGAGTGTTATTGGTTTAACAGCTTTCATGTTTTATATTCTTGATCGTTTCTCAGAGCAGCCATCTTATGCCACGATAACGGAATTAATGTTTTCCTTGCCAACGCTAGCCGTGTTTTTTCTTGTTGGAGTAGTGGCAGATCGACTAGATCGCCAGAAGATTGCTTACCATTGTGAGATGATAGCAGCAGCCATGTCTCTATGCTTATTAGGCGCAGTTTCCACTGGCTGGATGCCACTTATCTTTCTCACTTTATTTATTCGAAGTGCTGTTCAGAAATTCTTTTTTCCTGCAGAACAAGGCATTCTTCAAGGGGTATTAAGAAAAGAGGACTATACAACCGCAGCAGGACTTAATCAATTCATTAATAGTGTCTTTATGCTATTCGGTAATGCGATTGGTATATTCGTATATTGGACATTGGGGATTTATGGAGCGATAGTAGTTGATGTTGTTACTTTAACGATAAGCGGGCTTCTCATTAAGTCAATGAAGCTGAGTGAAGAAATTCGACAGCCAAATGGCACCCACTCGTTAAAAGACTTAAATATTCGATTTATATGGAGTGACTTTATGATTGGTCTAAAGTACATACTCTCTAATAAATTATTATTAGCATTAATTTATGGATTTATTGCATTTGGGGTTGTAAATGGTGGATTTAGTGTGATGCAAGTATTTATTTTGAAATATAAATTAGCTCCTGATAATTATGAACAAGTATCAATTTATTTGGGAATTGTCTTTGGCACAGGAGTAATGATTGGAAGCTTCCTTTCTTCTCTTCTTACCCAAAAGGTAAAATTATTTAAGCTGATTATAATCGGAGCATTTTATATTGCTGTTATGACAATTCTAGCGTCATATGCCACAAATGTCCTATTCTTTTTAACAATTTGTTTCTTATTAGCATTGGGGTTACCGATGATTAATATTGCAATTGGTGGATGGATGCCAACCATTATAGAGCCGAAAATGATGGGAAGGGTACAAGGCTGGATTACCCCGCTAATGATGCTGTCACAGTCCATTACGCTTGGGATTATCTCAATCGGCTATCCTAAATGGTTTTCTATAGAGATAATTTATTGGTTTGTGGGCACATGTTTTCTTATTGTTGGTGGCTATTACAGTTTAGTATTGCCAAGATTAGCAAGAGAAAAGGAAGCAAAAGAAAAGTTAGCTGGGAAAAAAGAGGTTCAACTAAATTATTAAATTCTTTTGATTTTCGAAATATTTGCAATTGACTTTATAAAAACTACGTGTTAATCTCATTTATATTGGAAAATAAATGTAGAGAAAGGATGGTTACTGATGAAAAGATTAAATAGATATTACTCCATTAAAACTTCATACATTGGTAACCTTCTTCTTTCTTATCGATAATTTTTTGCAAAAAAAAGCTGGTTGCCATTATAGGTAACCTGTGTATTTTTCTATCATCTAGAGATGGGTCGCATGGTTGCGGTCTGTCTCTTTTTTTGTGGGAAAATATGGAATGCGAAAAAGGGCAAAACGTTTATTTTCTAATGAATAGTAAAGGAGGAAAAGTCGATGATTGTATCAGTAAAAGAGGCAAGAAATGAGTTAAAGGATTTAGAAAGTGGCTAGTCAGCAAAGAAGAGAGACAGGGGATGAGTGAATGTTTTCGATATTTTTTAAATTAAAATGGTTTTTTAAAGAGCATTGGAAAAGTTATACGATAGCTATAATTCTGTTAATTATTGTTGGCTTTATTGAGGTATTGCCACCAAGAATTTTAGGATTGTTTATCGATGAACTAACGATTGGAACACTAACGACCAATAAAACAATGATGTATATACTTGTTGTATCAGGAATCACAATCAGTACGTATATCATCACCTATTTTTGGATGTATAAGTTATTTGGTGGAGCAAATATCTTAGAATTGAAACTTAGAAGCAAATTTATGAATCACCTATTAAAAATGACGCCAACCTTTTTTGAAAAAAATAAAACCGGAGATTTAATGGCAAGAGCAACGAATGATTTAAAAGCAGTGTCGGTTACTGCGGGGTTTGGTATTTTAACATTGGTCGATTCCACAGTATTTATGCTGACAATTTTAATTACGATGATCATAACAGTAAGCTGGAAATTAACACTTGCAGCGATTCTTCCACTTCCTATTATGGCAGTAATCATGAAAATATATGGGGAAAGAATCCATAAGCGGTTTATGGAAGCACAGGATGCTTTTGGTGATATGAATGATAGTGTCTTGCAGTCTGTTTCAGGAGTACGCGTGATTCGTGCATATGTTTTAGAAAAAGAAGAAGAAAAACAATTTCATCATTTCACAGAAGATGTGTTCAAAAAGAACTTACGTGTTGCTAAAATAGATTCTTTATTCGACCCTACTATACGGATTCTTGTTGGATTAAGTTATTTAATTGGCCTTGGCTATGGAGCTTATCTAGTATTCCAGCAACAGTTAACAATTGGGCAGCTTGTTACATTTAATGTGTATTTAGGAATGATTGTTTGGCCAATGTTTGCAGTGGGGGAATTAATGAATATCATGCAGCGCGGAAATGCTTCTTTAGATCGGGTGCAGGAAACATTAAGCTACAAAGCGGACGTCATCAGTTCGGGAAGTGGAAATGGATTGGGTGTTCCAGAAATTATCCAGTTAAAGGATGTGCAATTTCAATACCCATCATCTAAACAAGAAAATCTTCGTGATATTTATTTAACCATCAGAAGAGGAGAAACCGTTGGGATTGTTGGTAAAACAGGAAGTGGGAAAACGACAATTATAAAGCAGCTCCTTAGAGAATATCCAAAAGGGGAAGGGAAGCTTGAGATTAACGGGAATAGCATTGATTCGATCGATTTACATACGTTAAGAGGTTGGATTGGCTATGTTCCCCAAGATCATGTTCTTTTTTCAAAAACAGTGAAAGAGAATATCTTATTTGGAAAAGAAAATGCTACGGAAAAAGAATTGGAGGAAGCAATTAGCCTTGCCTCTTTTAAACAGGATATTGATATGCTTCCAGAAGGGTTAATGACACTTGTTGGGGAAAAAGGAGTCGCATTGTCTGGCGGGCAAAAACAGCGTATTTCGATTGCCAGAGCCCTTATCCGTAAGCCGGAAATTTTAATATTAGATGATTCTTTATCAGCGGTAGATGCAAAAACGGAGCAAAAGATTATTTCGAATATAAAGCAGGAACGCCAAGCAAAAACAACGATTATTACAACACATCGTATGACAGCTGTGCAACATGCTGACCATATTATCGTAATGGAAGATGGTTATATCATAGAGCATGGAACACATGATGAGCTAATGGATTTGAATGGCTGGTACAAAGAACAATATATTACGCAACAGACGAAAGCAGAATCTGAAGAAGTGGAGGTGCAAGCATGACTACTGGACAACGTTTATTTCGATATGCATGGAGCTTTAAAGGAATAATTCTTACTGCGCTACTCATGCTGACAATTGCTGTTATCGCCGACCTTGCAGGACCGTTTGTTGCAAAAAAAGTAATTGATGATCATATAACAGGGATTGAATCCCTTTGGTATCAAACAGAACCAACTAGCGATGCAGTAGAATATAACGGGAATTTTTACAAAAAAGCTGAATACCTTGATTTAGATGAAGAAATGCTTGCAGAAGCTAGAATTCTTCAGGTTGGAAGACAATTTCTTTTTGTAGATGGCACTATTTCCTTTGATGGAAGTCGACAATTTGCGAATGGCACACTGACAATCAGCAGAGAGGGAGAAATGGCAACCTATCCCGCTACTGCTTTAACTCGAACGGAAGTATTTGATTTTTATAAGCCAGAAATTATGCCTATTTTAAAGCTTTTATCTTTTTATTTTGGATTAGTTATTATTTCTGCCATATTCCAATACGGCCAGCATTATTTATTACAAAAGTCAGCAAACCGAATTATTCAAAAAATGCGGGAAGACGTATTTGCGCAAATTCAGCGGTTGCCGATCAAATATTTTGATAATCTTCCTGCTGGTAAAGTAGTTGCCAGAGTAACAAATGACACAGAGGCAATTAGGGAGCTATATGTAACAGTACTCTCGAATTTCTTTTCAAGTGGAATTAACATTATCGGAATTTATATTGCCCTGTTTATTTTGAATCCGCCTCTTGCAGCGATATGTTTAATTCTTCTTCCCATTTTATATATATGGATGATTGGCTACCGCAAATTTGCGTCTAGATATAATCATGTGATTCGTGCAAAAATTAGTGATATTAATGGAATGGTGAACGAATCTATTCAAGGAATGCATATCATTCAAGCCTTTGGCAAAGAAAAGCAAACAAGGGAAGAATTTGAGGATTTAAATAAGGAGCATTTTCGCTTTCAAAATAAGATGCTCCATTTAAATAGTCTTACCTCCCATAATTTGGTGAATGTATTAAGAAACATAGTATTTGTCGTGTTTATTTGGTATATTGCAGGTCAATCTTTAACAGCAACAACGGCTCTTTCTCTTGGGATGCTCTATGCATTTGTTGATTATATTAATCGTCTTTTTCAGCCGGTACAAGGGATTGTCAATCAATTGGCTAATTTAGAGCAAGCTCTTGTTGCAGGGGAACGAGTATTTGAATTATTAGATGAAGATGGAATTGATGTGAAGGATGTTACACTAGGACGCTATAAAGGGAATGTAACGTTTGATCAAGTAAACTTTGCCTATAAAGATAATGATTATGTATTGAAAAATATCTCTTTTGAAGCAAAGCAAGGAGAAACAGTCGCATTAGTAGGTCATACTGGATCTGGAAAAAGCTCTATTATGAATCTATTATTCCGGTTCTATGATATTCAATCAGGGAAGATTACGATAGATGGAAAAGATATCATGTCTATTTCCAAGCAAGATCTTCGTAAATATATGGGAATTGTTCTTCAAGATCCGTTCCTCTTTACTGGAACAATCGCCTCAAATGTAACGTTAAATGACCCATCCATATCAAGGGCAACCGTGGAGAAAGCATTAAAGGATGTAGGTGCAGATAGGGTATTAAAGCATTTAGAAAAGGGATACGATGAGCCAGTAATTGAAAAGGGAAGTACGCTTTCTAGTGGGCAAAGACAGCTAATTTCCTTTGCCAGAGCGCTTGCTTTTGATCCAGCGATTCTTATTTTAGATGAAGCAACAAGCAGTATTGATACGGAAACAGAACAAATCATTCAACATGCAATGGAAGTACTAAAGGAAGGCAGAACGACCTTTATCATTGCCCATCGACTATCAACGATTCGGAATGCTGATCAAATTATCGTACTTGATCATGGAGAAATCATCGAAAAAGGCAACCACGATGAATTAATGGATAGAAAAGGGAAGTATTATCAGATGTATCAGCTGCAGCAAGGGGAGAGTTTAGCAGGATAATGGATAATTTCTCTTCATAAGCAAGCCCTCCTAAATGTAGGAGGGCTTTAGCCATTATATTAAATTGTTATTAGCCTTGAAATCCACCTAGTTGCTTTTCAGCCATTTGTACTAAGCGTTTTGTAATTTCTCCACCAACAGATCCGTTAGCGCGAGAAGTAGTTTCTGCACCTAGGTTTACACCGAATTCAGATGCAATTTCGTATTTCATTTGGTCTAGAGCTTGAGATACTCCTGGTACTAATAGTTGATTTGAAGAATTGTTGTTTGCCATTGTGTTCCAGCTCCTTCTAGTTGTTTTTTTTGGTTGGGTTAACTGGAATTGCACCAGTTGTAAGAAATTCTTACTACCACTAGGTGTAACCCATTAATAGATATGGCGTTTTGCTGGTTAGTTGTTGCCTTGGTTGTTGCTTGTACTATTATTATGGATGGATTTCTTGTTCTTATTCAACAAAAAATGGAGGAAATTAATTCCTTTTACAACAGTTGGATAGTTTCTATTTCAATACAGAAACTAAAGGCAGAATAAAGTGCATTTTCTCTTTAAGGCACTACTTAATGTCTCCGGATTGTGGAAAAAAGGAAGGTGAATATAAAGTGGGCTCAATATGTCCGATTTGTAATGGGATGGAAAGCTTAGAAAAGCCTTGTACGAACTGTGGATATCAAGTGGAAGACAGGGGGAGAGTGATGGACTATTATGATGACTATAGTGCATATATGCCAATTGATCAGATGAAGTTAGAAGATGGCTATCAAGATTTATCTGCACATTTATGTCCTCATTTTATACAGTGTCCTCATTGTGGGCAGGAAGAAATTTTATTAATAAAGGAATAAAAATGATTTGGAGACCATTGTATCTAATAGTAAAAAAGCTTACCGAGCATATATAGGTAAGCCTTTTTTTAGTATGCAATTAACGAATACGAAGTTCTGTTTCTTTATCGAAGAAGTGACCTTTATTCATATCAAACGCTAATTTAACTGATTGACCAGCTTGAAGGTCGGCTCTTGAATCTAAGCGAGCAACAAATTCTTTTCCAGATAGAGTAGAGTACACAAGGCTCTCTGCACCTGTTAATTCAAATACATCTACTTTTGCGTCAAAGCTTGTATTTTCTGAACTGCTTATAAATACTAATTCATCATGGATATCTTCTGGACGAACACCGAAGATAACTTCTTTACCAACATAATTTTGTTCGCGCAATGTTTTTAATTTTCCTTCTGGAATGATGAAAGAACTATCGCCAATTACCATTTTATTGTCGACTACTTTTCCTTCAAAGAAGTTCATTGCTGGTGAACCAATAAATCCGCCAACAAAAACATTTTCCGGTTTTTCGTATACTTCTTTTGGAGCACCAACCTGTTGGATAACTCCATCTTTCATAACAACAAGTCTTGTTGCCATTGTCATCGCTTCTGTTTGGTCATGCGTTACATAAATAGTAGTCGTTTGTAGTCTTTGGTGAAGCTTTGAAATTTCAGCACGCATTTGTACACGTAATTTAGCATCTAAGTTTGATAATGGCTCATCCATTAAGAATACTTTTGCATCACGAACAATGGCACGGCCTAGTGCAACCCTTTGACGTTGTCCACCGGATAATGCTTTTGGTTTTCTTTTTAAGTATTCTTCTAATCCAAGAATTTTTGCAGCGTTATTTACTCTTTCTTCAATTTCCGCTTTAGGGAATTTACGAAGTTTTAATCCGAATGCCATATTATCATATACAGTCATATGTGGATATAGTGCATAGTTTTGGAAAACCATCGCAATATCGCGATCTTTTGGAGCAACATCGTTAACACGTAATTCATCAATAAAGAAATCACCTTTTGAAATATCTTCAAGACCTGCAATCATACGAAGAGTTGTTGATTTACCGCAACCAGAAGGACCAACAAATACGACAAATTCTTTATCCTGAATGTGTAAATTAAAATCTTTAACCGCTTCTACTTTTTCATCATAAATTTTATAAATATTCTTTAACACTAGTTCTGCCATTTTGTTCTCCCCCTACTATTTTATAGTTATACTTTAACACTTTTGATACCGTTTTCAAATTGGCGAATTGCATGAAAAACGCTTACAAAATTTTGAGCAAAATGCCTAAGAACTTGTATAATCAGGTGAATTCGCTCGTTTTTATAGCAAATAATCTATAGGCAATGTTTATTTGGGTGGAGAATAAGAGGGGATGCAAAAGAAAAAAGCCAATAATGGCTTTGGAAAAGTGCTATCTTCCACTTGTATAATATAAGCAAGCAAGATAGGTTGTTATGTAACTATGATAATTTTTTAAGTCAAATCCTGTTTTTTCAGTAAATTTATCAAGGCGGTATTGTAATGTATTGCGGTGGATAAATAATTGTTTGGCTGTATTGGTGCTGTGTCCATTGTTTTCTATGAATGTTTTAATGGTCAGCAGAAGTTCTTTATCTTCATCAAATATCGAGAACCATTCTTTAAATAAATGAAGTTCGTCTTCTCTTAGTCGGCTGATTAATAGGTTTGGGAGAATCGTTTCCATACTGAGTACATTTGATTTTGGCATAAATGCCAAGCCTTTTGAAAATAAGTTTCTTTCTTGTCCAAATATTGTGGGGATTGGACTACTTAGCTTCATTTCTTTTCCTAAATAAAAACAAATGGAAAAAAAGAAATCGGATTGTAAAGCTTGCGCAAGAGCAAGTAAATCTTCCTCTTCTAAATATTGTGCATTTTGCTCAATGACCACACCTTCACTTAAGCCATTCCATATAATAAGACTATTTGTATCTATAAATCCTTCAAAGGCAGACTCAATCAATTTTTTTTCAAGAGAAACAGAAATTCCTTTAATTTGAAACTGGATGAAACGTATGGTTTCAACATTTTTAAAAGCAGGCTTTTCTCCATTGAAATAAAGATATTGATTCCAGGTATACTCTTCTTTCTTTAATGTTTCATCAGGTTCGAAAAAATCATAGCATGCTTTTAATAATTCTAGCTGAGATTCATCGATCTCCTGCTTTAGAATGCCAATCCAATCATCTTGAAAATTAGTCTTGAACCAATGATAATCAGAAAGCTGAGACGGGGCTGGAGGCGTTGATTGCTCCAAGCTATGTTTATAATAAGCTAATATTTTATGCTTCAATTGATGTTACCTCCGAAATAGTAAAAACATTATCATAATTTTATTTTATAACTTTTTATAGAAATGGGGCAAGTGGGGGCGTTTGTGGAGGGAGAGTTTGGCTGAAAAGGATTCAGTATTGGCTGAAAAATCTGAAGTTTGGCTGAAATGGATTCAGTATTGGCTGATAAATCCGAAGTTTGGCTGAAATCTTTTCAACTTTGGCGTTAAATCCGAAGTTTGGCTGATAAAAACTAACATTAACCGAGAAAAAAGCACCCCCTTTCATATAAAATCACTAATTAAGGGGATGCTGAATGAGTTTATTCACTTATATAAGGTGGTTCTTCTTCAGGCAGCTCTCTTGCTTCTTCGATATTAGCATTTTCTTCTCTATTGAAAACCGTACCGCCAGCTAATCCTTCATTAATCATACGGTCAATATCTAAATAGGCTTTGTCCTTGCCTTCAAATTCAAGATCTTTTTTTGCTCTATTCATGAAAATCCCTCCTACCATTAGGATGAGTCTTCTAATTAGTTTTATTCTTGGAGGGAAAATTAGTTAGTGTATAAAAAAGCTTTACTAGTTGCTGGCATCTTTTTTCCTCAATCTCTACTTCATCAAATAACATTGGTTTTGCATTGACTTCAAAAAGATAATAATTGCCTTCTTTATCTACACAAGCATCAATCGAGAATTCACCTATGAAACCATATTTTTTTGTTAAAACCTCTCCACAATGGGTGACTAGTTTTTCGAAAAATAGATCATGTTCCTTTTGTGCTACTTCACGATAGGCAAGTAGTTTTCCGCCTGATGGAATATGAGTCGTTACATCTTGTTGATTTGCCTGTCTTACGCCAACTCCTGATAGAACATAGCGATTTTCTTCAAACATAACTAACAGGCGGAAATCATAGCGGCTTCCTTTATATAATGCTCCGTCAATTTCTTCTTGGATAAGAAATTTCTTTTGGGACCATTCTTGATAATACTGATTCCAAACTTCATCTATCGAAGAAAAAAAAGCTGTTTCCTTCGTTGTACTTACTTGAATGGAATGCTCTTTTTCTAGCCTTATGCGATAAATATGATTCCCCTTAGATCCCTCAATTGGTTTTAAATAGATTTTTTTATATGCATGAAAAAAAGCAACAAAATCCTCTTGTCTCTCTAAAAGTGATGTTTTTGGTATGTGTCTATTTAACAAAGGATGCTCGCTAAATAGCTCATAAAGTTCCCGTTTATTTATAAAGGATGGATTAAAAAAAGGGATTCCATTTTTTTTTAGAAAAGATACGGCATTTTGGAAGACCTCTTGCTTTTCTGTGTTTCGAAATGGGACTCGGTTATAAACTATGTCTGGCAATGGTGTAATGGCTTTAAGCCACTTATTTTGAATGGAACAAAAAATATAACCTGTTAGCTCATCTCTTTGTAAATTTTCAGGCGGAAAGATGACGACAATCCCGCCTGTAAGCTGCAGCTGTTTCTGAATCTCCTTAAAAAGCGCACCATTCCCTATTAATTTGTCCTGCTTATTTTTTGCAATCATAATGCCAATTAATGGGCCAACTTTATTCTGGTATTCGACAATCGGAAAAGCTACATGATTGGAAGGAGGCTTTGCGAAAGATAATCGCGTTTTAGATGATCCAAAAAAGTAATTTTTTGTTGAATCTGTATACCAACATTCTTTTTCGGAATCATAATAAATATTCATTGATAAATATCCTCTAGACTAAGGATGCTTTGTTCCATTAGAAAGACTGCGTACTCTAGGGATTTTCGGCGTGTTTCCAGATCGAATTTTTTTAGAGAGGGATGTTTAAAGATGCTTCTTCCAGGTTTAGCGTTCGCCTCAAATAACCAGACACGCCCTTTGCGATCCAACCCTAAATCGAATCCGATTTCGCCAATATATCCTTCCATCTGCTTTTCTAGAGCTTTACTGATTTGCAAGGATGCTTTAGTAAGTTTAGTTATCATTTCTTCGCTTTTTAAATCTGTATCCGATAATTCGTCCATTGCTTTAACAATTCCTCCATTATTAAGATGTGTAGTCACACTTCCTGGACCAGCAATTTTTGCTGCAATTGCAGTCATTTCCCATTGTCCATCTTTATTTTTATTTGTATGAATTCGAAAATCGACTGACTTATTTTCCGAACGAATTAAGTGAATGCCTTGTTGAACGATATAATGAGATAAGTTTTGCTTATCGAATAAATGATTCATTAATGCTTCTAAATGGTCAAATTTCATGAGCCGATTACCTTGGTCTATATCTTTAAAGCGGGTGTAGTAATAGCCATCTTTTTTATCATACAATAGCTGGTAGATCCCTTTTCCAAGACTCCCGTTTTTTGGTTTAATATAGACATTGCCAAAGTTTGAGAGCATTCTTTCGATAACAGAAAAATTAGTGAGTGCATGGGTCTCTGGCAAATAATCGGAAATATTATCATCTTGCAGTAATCTTTCATAAATATCCAATTTATTAAAGAAGCCTGGATTATACCAGGGAATCGAATATTCCTGTTGCAATCTGTTTTTAACGGCTTGAATTTTGTTTAAGTTTTCAATTCTTCGATTAGGTATGCGGTCATAAATAACATTTGGGAAAGGAACCTCTACTGATTTCCAGCCATCCTCATAAAGTAGTCCATTAATGGTACCAGTATCCCAATTAACATGTTGCTCCCCAAATAGGAAGGCGATGACACCAACTGTTTTTTGCACAGAAAGAAGCTTTGAAAATAAAATGGAACGATCTCCGATTGGACGCACTTTTATAGTTGAAAATCCGGATGTGAATATTCCTAGTAGTGGACCTGCGTATAACGTCTCATTAACCGCAAATAAATGAATATTAGAAGTGGACGATGGGAAATGCAAGTCATTAAAAAGATCGGAACTAATTCCCACCGTATTTCTTGATTTATTCTGTTTTTTAATCGTTGCTTCCTTACTTGCAGTGCCAAATGCAAGTATTTTTAAATCTGTGTTCCTATCAAAGTCAGTTGGTAAGTAGACTGTATTTTCGCTATCAGTTATTATTTCGATAGGATATAGCTTTTTCATCCAGATTCCTCCTTTTATCATCAGCTAATTTAGCAGCATAAAGGACAGGAGCTTTATAGAGTTTCTCGCTTAGATGAGGATAGGCTGTCGTGATTACTTTTCTTCCTGGCTTTGAATTTACATCAAGAATCCATAAGGAGCCATTTGGGGTAATACCAATATCTATGCCGATTTCAAATAATGGAGATAAAGAACTTTCTAATATGGAAGGAAGGAGTGAAAATATTTCCTCTATTTCCTGTTTAAGAAAGCTTTTTAATTTAATGTGAATGGACGGAAACCAATCATCAAAGGCAACAATCGATGCACCAGCACTTAAATTTGAGATGATTCTCCCTTTTTCCCCAATACGGACTCCTTTCTCAACGACTTCCCATTCTTCTTTCACGTTTTTTTGCATAAGAGCACGAATATCAAATGGTTGTTCGTCTTTGTTTGAGAGTGGAAGATATGCTTGCATTAAATAAGCATTTCTTTTTAAAAGCTGATTAAGCCATTTATTAAAAGTTATCCGATCAGAAAATAACTTTTCTACTGTTTTATCTTTTTTATCCGTTCTTACTAATATTCCTTCTTTTTGTCTCTTGATAAAAAATAGTCCATTTCCTTGGGAGCCATTTATCGGTTTTATGATTATTGGATTTAAGCTCTGAAAATTAACTTGATTTGCTGATTGTAAGAGAAATGTTTCTGGAATATATGCTGCAAGCTTTGATTCACGCAATACTTGATATAGTTGCCATTTATTTGGTAATCCATTGCCGATAAAGGTGATATTAGGCTGTTTTTTTAGCCATTGAATAATATTTTTGCATTGGATAGAATGAGAATCATCATGATAAAAACAACGATCATATAGGATGGTAGGAACTGGAAATTCTGATTCTATCCAAGTATCTGAGTCTGGCATATATTCTTTTCCTTTTACAGTATGTGTAAAGGGATGATAGGTGGATGGGACAAAATGATAGATCGTTAAGTTATAATTGCGTCCATATTTTGCTATTTCGTGAATGTATTTGTTTTCATGCTCTAAGGATAATGACATTATTCCAAATTTATTCATCTTCTGATATCTCCTTTAAACAAGGGGAAAAGGAAAGTGCAATAAAATATTCAAGCAAAGCTTTCGTAGATGGCCTTGTTTTTTCAATATGTTCTTCTAATTTCTTAGAGGGTTTGGAATTTACTTCGATAACCCACAGATGACCTTGTTTATCCATACCAATATCGATACCTAATTCTCCTAAGTATCCATTTGTATTTTCACTAAGGATAGCTGCTATCTCTATAGCTAATGCTTTTAACTCTTCTAATTTCTGTACTGCTTTTTCTGTAGTCAGTAATTCATGTAACACTACTTTTGCTGGCTGCATTTCTGCACCTTGGGCCAAATTTGCAACGATTGCATTTTTTTGAGCAATTCTTGCAACAATGGAGGTAATGGTCCAGTTGCCTTGGTAATTTTTATGGCAAAGAATACGGAAGTCCAGAGAGCGCTCTTGTGATTTGAGAAAATCAATTCCTTGCTGACATATATAGCTTCTTCGCTTGGCATAACCTTCTAGCCATTTCCATAGCTTTTCTTCATCTGAAAATAGTTTAGTTTTTCCTTTTCTTTTTCCAGAAGAAATAGTTGCAGTAAATCCATTGTTTAAGTGTTCAATATGAATGATATTTCTACCTTGGCTGCCATGAACTGGTTTAACATAAAGAAGTGGGAATGTTAGCATGGAAATAAAATTTTGATAGGTGAGTTGCTTTGTTAAAGGTAAATGTTTATGCATTGTTGCACTTTTGTTTAGAAGTTGATAGGTTTCATCTTTTGAAAAAAATCTGCTATTGAAAATAGGAATATCTTTTTCCTCAAGCAATTTTTTTAACTTTAAAAAGGCGGTGCTAGAATCTGCTTTTCGAGAGTGAAGCCGGTTATAAATAACATGAGGATAAGGGAAGTCCAGCATATTCCAAGTGTTATGATGAAAAAAATATCCGTTAATTTTATCCTCTTGAACATTTTGTAGTCCAAAGAGATAAAAGAATCCACCTATTTGTGTTAATTCTTCTGTTAATTCTTTGCATAAATGTTGAATGCTAGGAAATATGATTTCTTCCTTATCATCGTTAATTTCTGTTAATATGCCAATCACTGGGCCTAAATGGAATAATTGATTTTTGTTAAAATATGGGATGAGAAAAGTATCGATTTCCTTTGGAAGCAGTAAACTCTTTTCTAAATCAGTACTAAATACAATATCTTGCTTTTCAAGAGAATGTGTTTGAACTGCAACTTGAACATTCCTTTTAGCTAGACATACATACACAGGCTCATTCAAATTTATGTTTAAAAATTTTAGCAAAGAGGGACTGATAGCAATAGATAATCCATCTAAAGCTTCTTGAAAATCGTCTTTTTTAAATAGTTGCAAAAATTTAAGTGTCATTCAGATTCCCCATTTGTTTTTTCAATTTAGGAAGAGCGATACTGACATTCGCCTATTTTGGTGCTGATATATCGTATGAAAATATAGCTAAGTTGTGATAACTTTGAAAAAAGATTTCACTGGCTCAAGCTCAAAGCTGATACAGGCATAGATACTTTTCCTATATTTCTGAAATAAAGGTATTTCTGGTATTATGATGCATAGTTTGTTATAGTGGAGACAATTGTTAAATAAAGGAGTTGTTTTAATGGCAGTAAATGTACATGATCCTGCAAATGCATTAGAGAAAGCGATTCGTCAAAGTGGTGAATATACAGAATTGAAAGCAATGTATGATACGGTAAATGGAGATCCTTCCGCAAAAGCAATGTTTGATAATTTCCGTAATATTCAATTACAGCTTCAGCAAAAGCAAATGGCAGGTCAAGAAATTACCCAAGAAGAAGTAGAACAAGCACAAAAAACAGTGGCACTTGTTCAACAACATGAAAGTATTTCAAAGCTAATGGCTGCAGAACAACGCATGAGTGTGTTAATTGGTGAATTAAATCAAATTATCATGAAACCATTAGAAGAGTTATATGGACCAGCACAACAACAATAATAAGACAAACGAAAAATCCTCTGCTTATGTAGGGGTTTTTTTATGGAGAAAAGCATAGAGATTGAATTCCAAGCACTAAAAATCATAGGGAAAGTGGATAAAATAATAGGAGGATGGCGAAATGCCATCCTCCTAAAGTCATATCTATTTAATTAAAATATTTTTTAATTAAAACTTGCTTCCGCCAAGTTGTTGCTCAGCCATTTGTACTAATCTTTTAGTGATTTCGCCACCTACTGAACCGTTAGCACGAGAAGTAGTTTCAGCACCAAGGTTTACTCCAAACTCTGATGCAATTTCATATTTCATTTGATCCAATGCTTGAGATACTCCTGGAACTAATAATTGATTTGATGAATTGTTATTTGCCATGATGAATGTTTCCTCCTTGAGTGATTTAATTTGTGTTACGTTTATTATTTTAAAAAAAATCACGTTTTTTATGCAAAAAAGCAAAAAGTAATTTTTTCCATAGGAAATAAAATGTTGTTTTTATGCAGTTATCGTTAAAAACAGGTTCGTTCCATTTCGCTCCAGAAAGTTGCTTTCCGCGGGGAGGAACCTGAGCCTCCTCGGCTTTGCCTGCGTGGTCTCAGCCTTTCCTCTATTTCCCGCAGGAGTCAACTTTCTTCCGCTCCATTCCACTCTCGATTTTAAATTAATTTTCATAGCTACTAACCTTTTAGAAATAACCACAATAAATCGCTATATCTTCTGTTAATCTTCTGTCAAAAGTTCTAATATGCTTGTTTCTCACATAAATGATATATAAAGACAATACATCTACATCGAAGAAATGGGGGATTTTATGATTTATCGCTTATTAGCTTTAAATATCGATGGTACTCTCCTTCAATCAAATGGGCGTTTAACAAAATCGACGAAGGAAGCAGTTGAATATGTTCAGCAAAAAGGAATTTATGTGACACTTGTAACCGCTAGGAGCTTGCCATCTGCAAAAAAGGTAGCTAAAGCGTTAAAATTGGATAGTTATATCGTTGCACATGAAGGGGCATTAGTTTCCAATCATGATGACGATACCATTTTTGTGAAACGAATAGCAGAAGATTTAACAGCAGATATTGTTCGATTTTTAGAAGGATTTATCTGCCAAATTCGCTTAGTACATGAAAAGTTCTCACTAGCTAATAAGTCAAAGCTCCATCATAATATGCTTGCAAAGACAGTCTTATCTTCCGGTGATCCTGTTTTTTATTCCCACCAATTTGTCGATGTTTTAAGTGATGTTTTATTAGAAGAACCAGTAAGCCCACCTAAAATGGAAGTATATTTTGAAGAGAAAAAAGATTGTCAGGATGCAAAAGAAGTGCTTGAAAAAATGTTTGATGATATTCATGTTGTTCAGCATAATGAGTTACGCTTAGATATTTTGCCAGCTGGCGTGTCTAAGCTTAATGGCTTGTTATATTTGGGGGAGAAACTCGGAATTAAGAGTAGTGAAATGGTTGCTATAGGTGATGGGTTGGATGATTTAGAACTAATTGAAACAGTTGGTCTTGGCGTAGCAATGGGAAATGCATCAAATGAGGTGAAAATTGCTGCAGATTGGGTAACGAGATCGAATAACCAAGATGGCGTTGCCTATATGGTAAAAGAGCATTTCCGTAAACAGCAGCCAATTGAATTTTTACGAAAAATGAATATTATTAAATAGCCATTATTTATATTTTTACTAAAGGAGAAGTCATTATAGGGCTTCTCCTCTTTTAGCTCCCCTTTACAAAGTTTTTTGACCTTTCTAGTTACTTTTTGTAGACTAAAGTATAATCGGATAAGGAAGCATTATTTTTGAATAAAGGTGAGTTGAATGATTATGAAAGTTATATATATACAAGGATTAACAGATGAACGTTATATAAGGCCATTAGAGCATATAGCTAATCTATTTTTTGAAGATACAAAAGTGCTTTATAGGGAGCCAGAAGAAAAGGCAGACCTTCATGTTCGATTTGAAACAGAAAGCATTGGAAATGTGTTTTTTGTAAAAGGGAAGCTAGATGAACTAGAAGAAGGAACTACATTTGAAAGCAATGCAGATCTTAGCCATTTAACTGATAAAGAAATATTTAAGCAAATGAAAAAAGCTATTTCAAAAAGCTACTTATTAATGTTGCAAGAATACACAGGTATGGTGCAAAAATGGGGAATATTAACAGGGATTCGCCCGACGAAGCTCCTTCATCGACATATGCAAGCCCAAACTCCGACAGAGGAGGCACATCAGGCTCTTCGCGAGGAATATTTAATGTCAGAAGAAAAAATCCATTTAATGCAGAAAATTATCGATCGGCAACTAGCGGTTATCCCTGATTTATATGATTTAAAAAAAGAAGTAAGCATCTATATTGGCATTCCGTTTTGTCCGACAAAATGTGCTTATTGCACATTCCCTGCATACGCGATTAATGGACGTCAAGGTTCTGTTTCTTCCTTTTTAGGTGGGCTTCATTATGAAATGGAAAAAATCGGCGAGTGGCTGAAAGAGAAAAATATTAATATTACAACCGTTTATTATGGTGGCGGTACACCAACAAGTATCTCGGCAGAAGAAATGGACATGCTTTATGAGCGCATGCATGCTTCTTTTCCGAATGTCGAAAACATTCGTGAAATAACGGTCGAAGCGGGAAGACCCGATACGATTACTCCAGAAAAGCTGGAAGTTCTAAAAAAATATAATATTGATCGCATTAGTATTAATCCACAATCGTATACACAACAAACTTTAAAAGCAATTGGAAGACATCATACAGTGGAAGAAACAATTGATAAGTATCATTTAGCGCGTAAGCATGGAATGAATAATATTAATATGGATTTAATCATTGGACTTCCTGGTGAAGGAATAGAGGAGTTTAAGTATTCTCTTGATAAGACGGAAGAGTTAATGCCTGAATCATTGACTGTTCATACCTTATCTTTTAAACGTGCATCTGAAATGACTCGAAATAAATCAAGATATAAGGTAGCAGATAGAGAAGAAATTCAGGAAATGATGAAGATGGCAGAAGAATGGACAGAGGAATATGATTATGTACCATACTATTTATACCGTCAAAAAAATATTCTGGGGAATTTAGAGAATGTCGGCTATTCAAAGAAAAACCAAGAAAGTATCTATAATATTATGATGATGGAAGAATTGCAGACGGTAATTGGTGTAGGTTGTGGAGCGTCCAGTAAATTTATCCACCCTGTTACTGGGAAGATTACACAATTTTCTAATCCAAAGCATCCAAAAACATATAATGAAAGCTTCGAGGAATATACAGATAAAAAAATAGCATTGTTAAACGAACATTTTTCATTAGAAGCTTCAAAATAAGGATTAATAAATTTTTCTGAGTCAAAATATCTGCGTTGTTTGTCTTGGACGCGGAATAAAATAAAATCTATTAGAACCATTTTTCGTTCTGGTAGATTTTTTTCTATGTTCCCGCCTTTATTTTTCGTATGGAAAAGAATAGCTAGTGTCAAACTAATAAATGCTTTTCACTAAATAGACATTTTTTTATCAAGAAAAATAGTTGCTTTTTGTGTTAAAAACGAATAACATAGAAAATGTTGTTTTTAAATGTTCGTTTTTTGGAGGTCTTTTATGTTTAACTTAAAGCAAAATAATACTACCGTGAAAACGGAGTTAATGGCTGGATTCACTACTTTTTTAACAATGGTTTATATAGTAGTTGTCAATCCAGATATTCTATCAAAAGCAGGAATTCCGTTCGATCAAGTGTTTCTTGCGACGATTATTGCAGCAGTTTTAGGAACATTATGGATGGCTCTTTTCGCCAATTATCCAATTGCAATCGCACCTGGGATGGGGTTAAATGCCTATTTTGCCTTTTCGGTGGTCGGAAATAATAATGTTGATTATACAGTTGCTCTATCAGCAGTGTTTGTTGCAGGTATTATCTTTCTAATTCTGTCTTTAACATCCTTTAGAGAAAAACTGATACTAGCAATACCAGATAATTTAAAGCATGGCATTACAGCGGGGATTGGGTTGTTTATTGCTTTTATTGGATTAAGACAAACAGGAATTATTGTGGACAATGCAGAAAATCTTGTTGGCTTAGGAGATTTTAAGTCGACTACCGTTATTCTGGCATTGGTCGGTTTGGCTATCACCATCATTCTGTTTAGCTTGAATGTAAAAGGAGCTTTATTCATAGGGATGATTGCAACAAGCATTATCGCTTATTTCACTGGATTCTTATCTTTTGACAATGGGATTATGGCAACACCACATTTGCCAGAAGGGCTTATTATCAGTAATCCATTTACTGCGTTTGGCGATGTTATTCAACATGGGCTATATGCCGTCGTTTTTTCTTTCTTATTGGTAACGATTTTTGATACTACGGGAACAATGGTTGGTGTAGCAGAGCAAGCAGGTCTAATGAAAAACAATAAGTTGCCTAAAGCACGACAAGCCCTACTTGCTGATTCACTTGGAACATCTGTTGGGGCGATGTTTGGGACAAGCCCAACAACAGCATTTATTGAATCTACTTCAGGTGTGGCTGCAGGTGGACGTACTGGCTTAACTGGGGTCACTGTATCCGTATTATTTATTTTATCTGCCTTTTTTGCACCGTTAGTAGGTAGTATATCTGGATTATCTGCTATAACTGCACCTGCATTGATTATTGTAGGAAGCTTAATGATGGGATCGATAAGTGGTATAAAATGGAATGAATTTGATGAAGCTTTTCCAGCATTTTTGGTTATTTTAAGCATGCCACTTACATCAAGCATTGCAACCGGAATAGCTCTTGGCTTTATCTCCTATCCATTATTAAAACTAGTAAAAGGGAAGGGCAAAATGGTACATCCATTAGTATATGTGTTTGCTGTGTTATTCCTTTATCAATTAGTATTTTTACCACATTAATAGGAAAAAAGCTGCTGATAGACTCAATAGAGCTTATCAGCAGCTTTTTTTATAGAGTTAGTTTCTTGCTTGACGACATAGCTTCTGGCGAATTTTCCACATGGGGTGAAGGAGAAAGGCTCTTAGTTAACTACTTAATATGGGAAAAGAATAAGTCCAAACGTAGACGATGAAAATATAAATGGTGAGTTATCAAAAATAGTAGTTACATCCGTGTACAATGAAACCTTTTACAATCTTAAACCGTATAGTGTAGTGAGGAGGGGATTCTGTGTCATTAGAGTTAAAAAACGTGACAAAAAAATTTGGTTCGTTCACTGCAGTGGATGATTTATCCATTTCCATTCCTGAAAATGAAATGTTCGGCTTTTTAGGAGGAAATGGGGCGGGCAAGACAACGACTTTTCGCATGATCCTAGGTATTTTGGAAAGTACAGATGGGCAAATAACATGGGATGATAAACCGATTAATTATTCAACAAGTCCTTATATTGGATATTTGCCAGAAGAAAGAGGGCTTTATCCGAAATTAAAGGTGCGCGATCAGCTAGTCTATTTAGCCAGGCTAAGAGGAATGGAAAAAAAGTCTGCTTTAAGGGAGTTGGAATATTGGCTTGACCGTTTTAAAGTTCCCGAATATTCGGATAAGAAAGTGGAGGAGCTTTCAAAAGGAAATCAGCAAAAAATCCAATTTATAAGTGCTGTATTACATAAGCCAAAGCTATTGATACTTGATGAGCCTTTCAGCGGGTTAGATCCTGTAAATGTTGAGCAATTAAAAAGTGCTGTCGTTGATTTAAAAAACAATGGAACGAGTATTGTTTTTTCCAGTCACCGAATGGAGCATGTGGAGGAATTATGTCAGCATTTGTGCATCATGCATAAAGGAAAACCTGTTGTTCATGGCGCGCTTAAAGAAATTAAAAGGAGCTTTGGGAAGAAAAATGTAACCATCCATGCTGATTTTGATTTAACGCATTTAATCCGATATCCAGGCGTATTAAAATTAAAGGAGAAAGCAGAGGGAGTTTCTCTTCAGATTGAGGGAGAGGAAATTGCAGAAAGAATTTTAAAGGATATTGTTGGAAAAGGCTTTATCCGCAAATTTGCCTTAGAAGAGCCTTCTTTAAACGATATTTTTATCGAAAAGGTAGGTGCTTCTCTTGAATAGTTTTTGGATTATCCTTTTTCACACCTTTCTAAGCAAGTTTAAAACAAAATCCTTTCTCATCACAACAGCCATCACTTTAATATTGGTTATTGCACTTACAAATCTTACTACCATTATTGAGACATTTTCTGGAGAAGACGAAAAAACAGAAGTGGCAGTTATCGACCAGAGTTCCTCACTATTACCAGTCATTCAAGAGGCAATTCAGACGATGAATGAGGATGTCAAACTTATTTCATTTGAAGAAAGTGAAGAATTAGCTAAAAAAGAAGTGGAAGAAGGCAACTATAGTGGATTGCTGATTGTAGATGTTGATTCGAGCAAATTACCAGTAGCCACCTATTATACGATGGATATTGCGGAATCGTCTCTTTCTGATAATTTATTAAATAGTATTCAACTAGTTAAAAATCAATTAGCAGCTAATCAGCTTAATTTAACAAATGAGCAGCTCGTTAAATTGAATGAGCCTGTTTCTTTTGAGAAAATTGCTCTTGTAAAAGATGCGAAGACAGAGGAAGAATTAAGTCAAGCGAGAGGATTAGTTTACATTCTTTTATTCTTAATATATTTTGCTGTTGTTTTATATTCTGGAATGATTGCAACAGAAGTAGCGACGGAAAAATCATCGCGTGTGATGGAGATTTTAATTTCAAGTGTATCTCCGATTAAACATATGTTTGCTAAAATACTAGGAGTTGGTTTATTAAGCTTGACTCAACTTGCGTTATTAATGATTGTTGGTTATTTTTCTTTAACAAGCAATGATAGCATGGGGTCAATGGAAGGATTCTTAGGATTTAGCGAAGTACCTGTAAGCACGATTATTTATGCTGCTATCTTCTTTATTTTAGGCTATTTCCTATATGCTACACTTGCTGCATTGCTTGGATCACTTGTAAGCAGAATTGAAGATGTTCAGCAAATGATTACACCAATGACATTATTAATTGTTGCAGGATTTATGATTGCTATGTTCGGGCTAAGTGCACCAGACAATACGTTTGTAACCATCACATCTTATATCCCATTCTTCACTCCAATGCTAATGTTTATGAGAGTAGGAATGTTGAATCTGGCTTTTTGGGAGCCGATTTTAGGTATCATTATTTTAGTTGCTACTATTATGATTCTTGCTATATTTGGGGCAAGAGTATATAAAGGCGTAGTACTGATGTATGGAAAATCAAATTCTTACAAAGATATTAAAAAAGCTCTGCAGCTTACAAAAAAAGAATAAACATAAAAAAGCCTCATGAATAGTGGGGCTTTTTTTGTGGAGTAATCTAACTAATAACGAAAAACGAAGTTATTCTATTAAAAACACTGACTAAGACAAGATAAGAACGTGCATTCGTATTTTTGACATGTTAAAATAGAAGCAAATAGCTTTAGGACGTGAGAGTATGGAAATATCCTTTATACATTGTGCAGATTTACATTTAGACAGTCCGATGGTGGGGTTGAAGAATTTGCCGGTAACACTGCATACTAAATTAAAAGAAAGTACGTTTACGGCATTTAAAAAAGTTATTGACACAGCAATTAGCAAAAAGGTAGATTTTATGATTATTGCTGGAGATATATACGATGGGGAAGACAGAAGTATCAAAGCACAAATACGTTTTCGAGATGAAATGCTGCGTTTAGAAGAAAAGCAAATTGAGGTATATCTTGTCCATGGAAATCATGACCATTTAAATGGAAGCTGGGTACAAATAGAATTACCTCCTAATGTTCATGTGTTTCCATCTATGGTAAGTGTAAAACAATTTGTGAAAAATAATTTATCGGTTAATCTATATGGTTTTAGTTATGAAACCAGACATGTAAAAGAGAGAAAGATTGATGAATACGCACGAAGAGATCCGGCTCATTTTCATATAGGAATCTTACATGGGAATTTAGAGGGCTCTACTGAACACAGTTCCTATGCTCCTTTTCAAGTGAAAGATTTGCTTGCTAAAAAAATGGATTATTGGGCATTAGGTCATATCCATAAAAGGGGGATTTTAGAGAGCATACCCCCGATTGTCTATCCTGGAAACATTCAAGGTCGACATAAAAAGGAAACAGCGATTAAAGGATGCTATTATGTGGAGTTAAGAGAAGGAGATGCTAGTTTAGAATTTATCCCAACATCTGTAGTGATTTGGGAGACTGTGAAAATAGATGCTAGCACTGTAAAAACATTTAATGATTTATACATGCTTTGTCGGAAACAAATAGATGAAATAGGAGATGGAAAATCTTCTTTTATTATTACTCTGGAGATAGAACAATTGCGAATAGAAGAATCTTTTCTCGAATCCGATTTATTAGAAATTCTTCAGCAGGATGAGGTAGATGCAGACTCTTTTGTCTGGGTTAGCTCTATTAAGATACAGGAAAATACAGTATGGCTAAAAGAGAATCTGTTAAGAGAATCAGCTTTTTATGAGGAATTATTTGCTGTAACAAAAGATTCAGAACTGTTAAATGAAGCAGTTGCTCCTCTATTCCAACATCCAAAGGTTCATCGATTTTTAGAAGAGCTTACAGCCGAAGAGAAAAAAGAGCTAGCAGAAGAAGCAGAAGATTTGCTCCTTATAATGCTTGTGAAAAGTGGGAGGTAACAGATATGGAACTAAGAAAGATAACCATTTACGGATATGGAAAACTAGAGAATATAACATTTTCCATTCACTCCCCTATTCATGTGTTTTACGGAGAAAATGAGGCTGGTAAATCGACCATAATGAGTTTTATTCATAGTATTTTATTTGGATTCCCAACAAAACAGCAAACAGAGTTACGCTATGAGCCAAAACTTCAGCATAAATATGGTGGGAAATTGGAAATCTTTTTTCCAGAAATCGGGCTAGCGACAATCGAAAGAGTCAAAGGTAAATCTTCTGGGGATGTGACCGTTACTTTAGAGGATGGGAGAAGAGGGCAAGAGGAGCTTTTAACTGAATTATTAGCAGGAATAGATAAAGGTCTTTATCAATCGATTTTTTCTTTTAATTTACACGGATTGCAAAATGTCCAGCAATTAAGAGGAGAAGAGCTGGGAAGATTTTTGTTTTCAACTGGTGCGGTAGGCTCTGACCGCTTATTGAAAGTGGAAAATGAGTTGCAGAAGGAATTGGATATACGCTATAAGCCTAATGGTAAGAAGCCTGCCATTAATGAAAAACTGCAAGCATTACGAGATAAGCATAGCCAATTAAAAAGCGCAGAGAAGGAAAATAATCAATATGAACACTTACTTACTAAGAAAAGAAAGCTAGAAAAAGAAAAACAGCTTATAGAAGCAGATTTAAAAAAAGAAGAGCATGAAAAACGATTATTAGAAGAATGGATTAAGATTAGAGGAATTGTACAAGAAAAGGAAGTATTAGAACAAAAATTAGCTACCTACAAAGAGCTTCATTTCCCGCAAAATGGATTAACTAGATGGGAAGCGCTGAAGGAGAAATTACTCTCCATAGAAGCTGAAATTCGCAATGTAGAAGCAAGAGCCTTAGAAATAGATCAAGAACTATCAAGCATTCCTACACAGGAAGAACTTCTTAGCGCTGAACATAATATCTTACTTGCTGTGGAAAAATTCCCCGTATATGATCAGTTACAGAATCGGCAAACTCAAGTAGAAAATCAAATGAAGAAGATAGAGGAAGAAATTGATAGTTTAAAAAGTAAATTGCATTTACCGATTGAAGAAGAAATTCTATTAAAGGAAAGCAATACAAGTATCTTTTTAAAAGAGCAATGCGCACAAGCAGCTTCTAAACAACGGAGGTTAAAGGAGCAGAAGGAAGAGCTAGACGAGCGATTAAAGGCTGAGCAAGCAGCTTTAGAATCTTTAGAAGAAGCAGTGAAGATAGATAAGCAGAAGCTCTTGCCAAAAGAGGAGAGAGCTAGATTAGAAGAGCATGTACAAAGTGATCATCAGGTTAGATGGAACAAAGAGAAGGCAGACTTATTATCAAGAGAAATAAGTCAACTGGAAGATCAGGGGAAGCTAGAAGAGAAGCGGATGAAGCTGAATACGATAATAACAAGTGGTTTATCGATATTTCTTCTGCTGGTTGGAACAGGGGCTTTGGTATTTGGGCAATGGGTATTAACAATTATTTGCTTTACCGTAGGTGTTGTTTATTTTTTTGTCTTCCTTTCGGGAAGAAAACTCGCAAAAAATGAAATTCGCAAAAAGGAGCATAAATTAGCGCTTGTTAAGGAAGAACACGCTCAGCTACTTGTAACCTTTGAAAAGGGACAAGGTGTTTCTCGTTACGAGGCACAGAAGCTAGAAGAGGATACAACAAGGAGAGAGAAATTCACACAGCTTCAATTTAAATTAGAGCAGCAAAATGAGAGCTATGAAAGAGTTCTACAGGGATTTGAAAAGTGGGAGGCGAATTTTCTTTCCCATCAAAAGTTGTTAAGACAATTGGCTAATGAACTTAAAATTCCTTATGAATTAGCGACACAACAAATATATGATGCATTTTTATTAATAGAAGAATGGAAAGCAAAAGATAGAGAGAGAAATTCCTATCTTCAGGAACTTAAGGAAATTCATCAGGAAAGGGAGCAGATAATTAGCAAGATCAGCTATTTTTTTGAACAGTTTATGGAGAATGAGAAAGATACGATCGCTAATATGTGCTACCGTTTAAAAACAGCATTAACGGAAGAAAAAAAGAAAAGGGATCGAATAGAAGCATTGCAGAGAAAGAAAGCGGACTTATCAGAGGCTGTGGATAAATATCAAACAGAATATAATCGCTATCTTGAAGAAAAGAACGCTCTATTTTCGATTGCCGGTGTAACAGAAGAAGAGACATTTCATGAAAAAGCTGCAATGGAAATGGAAAAAGGTAAATATAAAGAAAGACTTGCTACTATTAACGGTCAATTAGAAATGGCTAATATAGCAAAAAATCATATTCCTGTCTATCAACAAATCCTTGATCCTGAGCTGCAGTTAGAGGAAAAGAAAGGGATATTGGATCGATTAGCATCTCGCATACAAGAACTTGTAGAAGAAGTTGCAGCGACTAACTTTAGTATTTCTAGAATTGAAAGTGGAGGTACGTATACGGATTTATTACATACCTTTAAACAATTTCAGTCAGAATTCAAGGAAGATGTGAGAGAATGGGCAAAATTTGCCGTGGCAAAACAGCTCTTGGCCAAAACTATTGAGCAATATAAACAAAAACAGCTGCCTGCTATGCTGCAAAAAGCAGAAGAAAATCTCGCATTTTTAACGGAAGGAAAATATATTCGGATTGTTCCTAAGGAAGAGGGAGCTGGGTTTTTAGTAGAAAGTCATCACCATCTTTTTTATGAAGCGAAGGAATTAAGCCAGGGAACGACCGAGCAGCTATATTTATCTATTCGAATTGCTTTAGCACAAACATTTTATCAAAACTTTGGTTTTCCATTTATCATTGATGATAGCTTCGTTAACTTTGATGAAAAGCGAACAGATAAAGTGATTCAATTATTAAAGAAATGTGAGCAGAATCAGCTTATTTTCTTTACTTGTCATCGCCATCTACTAAAATATTTTCCTGATGAAAGTTTGCATGTATTACCAGCAGAGGAAAGAGAAACAAGTTTATAAAGATGAATTGTCTTCATGCTATACTAAATAAAGAGAAAGATAAAGGAGAGAGTGAGTTGGACAAAACAGGAGTACTTCAGTATGAGGTTGGGGAGCAATTTGAATCCTATTTATTAATAAAGAATGCAACAAAAGCCATCGCAAGTAATGGAAAGCCGTTTATGACGCTTATTTTTCAAGATAAAAGTGGGGAAATTGAAGCAAAGCTTTGGGATGCTACGGAAATGGATGAGCAGAACTATCGACCGGAAACGATTGTAAAAGTGAATGGGGATATTCAAAGCTATCGTGGAAAGCTTCAATTAAGAATTCGCCAAATTAAGGTGGCAACAGGAGAAGAGGGCATTCGATTGGCTGATTTTCTTGAAACTGCACCATTAACAACAGATGAGATGTTAAGTAAAATTACGCACTATATTTTTGAAATGCAGAATCCTAATATTCAAAGAATTACAAGACATTTAGTAAAGAAGCATCAGGAAGCATTTTTGCAATATCCAGCAGCGACGAAAAACCATCATGAGTTTGTTTCTGGATTAGCCTATCATGTTGTTAGTATGCTAGATTTGGCAAAGGCAATTGCAGGCCTTTATCCAAGCTTGGATAAAGATTTACTATATGGAGGGATTATCCTGCATGACCTAGGTAAAGTAATTGAATTATCTGGACCAATTTCCACTTCGTATACATTGGAAGGGAACTTGCTTGGACATATTTCCATTATGATTAATGAAATAGGAAAAGCAGCGGATGAGTTAGGGATAAAAGGAGAAGAGGTAGTGATACTTCAACATTTAGTATTATCCCTTATCTATATACGTGTGAGAAATAAAAGTAAAAATACATATAATAGTACAGATGAAGCCCTTAGCAATAAGGGCTTTTCTTATTTATAGAAAAGAAAACCCTGGGCTATGCCTAGGGTTCCAAAAAGCTTACAGCGTGGTATTAAAAAAACTTCCTCAAGGTGCTAAAATATTTTTGGTTCGCCAACCGAAAATAAATAGCCAGGAGGAAGTCCTTATGTCAAAAGACAATAATAGTTTAGCACACACAACTTGGAATTGTAAGTATCACATAGTATTTGCACCAAAATATAGAAGACAAATAATTTACGGGAA